>NZ_LOHE01000034.1 GCF_001559865.1 Abyssisolibacter fermentans | reverse complement strand
AGAAGATTTCAGTGAATTCGAAGGCATACCGGGTTGGTATGTCGAGAATTTAATGGACATCTTCTAATCAGAATGATGCAGTAGAGTATTTAATTTTCTATGAATAATCTGGGTTAAATCCACTTATAAAATATTGGCATTAAAAAATATATTAACTCACTCTCAGGTACATTAGAAGATTAAATATTAAGAAAGGAGTTATTTTATGAATAATAAAGCGGTTATCCTAGGTTCAAATTACTATATAGGCCTAAGTATAATAAGATGTCTGGGTTCTAATAATATTCACACTGTTGCAATGGATTATTCAAAGGAAAACACCTATGCCTCTAAATCTAAATACTTAAAAGAACATCTAATCGTTCCGCATTATAGAAATAACAAGGAGGAACTTTTAACATTTTTAATTGACTATGCAAAAAAGCAAGATAATAAACCTGTACTTTACCCATGTGCTGATGCCTATGTAGAATTTATAGATTCTCACCTTGATGAACTTAGAAAACATTACCTTATTAATATGACTAATAAGGGACTGTGGAGTAAAATTATGGACAAGGAGTTTCTTCATGCTTTAGCACTAAAACATGATGTGTTGGTACCAGAAACTCTAAGCCCTAATGATGAAGACTTTGAAGAAAAGTTGATATCTTTGATTGGTTTTCCATGTATAGTTAAGCCTACCGATTCACCTCCTTTTGTTTCAAAATTCAGGGTGAAAATGTTTAAATGTTATAACATGGATGAACTTAAACTGGCAATTATGAAAGCAAACAGCGAAAACTTAGAGGTTATAGTTCAAAGAATTATACCAGGATTTGATGATCATATGTATACCTTTGATGCTTATTTAAACCAAGATTGCAAGGTTACTCACTGGATAACTTGTCAGAAGCTAAGGCAGTATCCGATTAATTTTGGTGCATCTGCTTATACAAGGCAGAAGTATGTTCAAGAGCTTTATGACATAGGTACTCCTTTTCTCGAAGCAATTGGTTACAAGGGTTTTGCTGAAATAGAATTTAAAAAAGATGAGAAAACAGGCAAGTTTTACTTAATAGAAATAAATGCTAGAACAACTACATTAAACACACTTCTTAGAAAATGCGGCATAAACTTCCCATTACTTGCTTATAATGAGCTTACTAAAGTAGATATTGGAAGTAATGCTATAAAACATGACACAGGTATAGTTTTTAGATATATGTTTGAAGATATGCTTTCTATCAGAAAGTATATTAAAACTAAACAGCTGAGCAGAGTAGAGGTATTTAAGTCTCTTTTTGCTAAAAAAGCACCTGCAATTTGGAGTATAGATGACCCTGCTCCAGCCTTTGATTTTTTATATATGATACTTAAAAAAATGAAAAGGAAGATAACTAATAAATAAAATGATCTATAAACAATATCCTAGAGGTTCATTTATTTTTCCGCTATTTTCAATCTAATCTCCATACACGATTTTCTTGACATAATAAATAACCATGATAACATAACATCTCATGGTTATTTATTATTTTTTATTATCCCCTTACCCACACCTCAACTTAATCGACAAATTAGTGCATGGTAGTTACTTTTACTGTTATTTGTACTCTTGTGACAATACTGAGCATAAATTGTACAATGTGGAATCGAACCACTGAGTGTGCTCTATACTCAACCATCGAGGTCCAACTTCTCCTGTTGGCGGATTGCACTCACCTTTATCAATTATAGTTTACCAGCATATTTTATTCTATATTAATTCTGTTGACCAATTTTTTCCTTGTATTTGTGTATCTAACTCTCTAAATTCTTTTGATAATTTATCCATTTCTCTTTGTGTTTCTACAATCTTTATAGTACTATAAAATTTCACCTCTGAACGACTGTATCTATCGTGTTTTATAACAGCTGCATCAATCAATGAACTAAGGACTTGTCTTTTAGTCCATATTTTGTCTCGCTGTGCTAAAATATCAGCTAATGAATGTTGATTATCAAACTTTGTCATACTATTTGTTCTATTTATTCTTTGAATAAGCTCAGTCAATTCTTCCAAAACATTATCTAATTCATTCATAAGTAACTTTGGATTTTCAGGAGGAGTTTCTCCTTCTTGAACCTTTGCACTGTTTTGTAATCTGCTTTTTAACTGCTGTACTTTTTTCTGATAATCTGCTCTTAAAATTAATGCTTCTGCTAATTTCATAGTATCATCTCCTTTTTACAACAGTTTTATCATAACATATTAATAATTGTGTTTAATTACAAAATCATTACAATTTAATAACTTTTTTATAGATTACTGATAAATTCAACAAATTGCAATTTATAACTTAATTAGTCTAAAACAAATAAAAACTATTTTTATCTGATAAATTCTTCTATCACCCTACAACTATGAAGTAGCATCTCAATACTTTTATCATACTTATCTGTATCTAAATCATGATTAGCTCCTTTAATAGTAAATACTTTTACATTATTAAAACTGCTTACTTCTTCTATATGCTCACGTTTGAATACAGGGTCATTAGTACCAATTATCAAAAGGCTTCTTTTATTTTTCATTAAAGGAATACTTGATACATATGGTGTTATAAATATATATTCAGTATTATAATTCTGATAATCGGGTGCTATTATTGTTTGTATTTCACAACCTATACATTTACCACAAAAAATAATTCTTTTATATTTTTTTATAGCTAATGCTTTATTAATTATTTCTTTACATTCTTTAACGATATTTGGTAAATCATCTTTACAATAAGGTTTATTCGTTCTCTGAAATCCATATTCAATTGTCAATACATCACAACCTTGTTCTAATGCAATATTATATGAATAATACATATATGGAGCCATTATCGTATACTTCCCACCAGGCAATTGAATTACAAGTGTTTCTCCACTTTGCATTATTAACTCGTTCTTTAGATTGAACCCAATATATGATTCAATCTCAATTATTTTAGATTTCATACAAACACCTCAATTTAATATATAATAAAGCTATAAATAAGCAATTCTCCTATTTATAATAGATGTTTTAGCTCTTTCGTGCTTTGACATTTAAATCATTTTTTGATTTATTTACTGCATAATAAACCAAATAAACAATAGACACAACACCAATGAATCTAAAACCTTCAAAAATCGAAAACTTTGATGCTATTTTACCAAATACCAGCCCCACTGTCATAGTCATAACTCTTAAAGCTAGAGATTGAAATGACTCAATTGTAGCACGATATGAAGATTCAATTCTATGATGCAGATATCCAGATACTAATGGCTGTATTATGCCTGAACTTCCATAAATCAAAGCTATAAAAAACAGACCATTAATTGATTTTGTAAAGGACATTAAAATAAAACTAAATGAAAATATGATAATTAATATTAAAAATAACTTACCTTCATCAAATCTTCCCTTTATTTTATAGGCACATAAACTTGAAATACTCACAATTATTGAATTTAACGAGCTAATTAATCCAAAAAATATAACAGGTATATTGATTTCATTTAGATAAATTTGCCAAAATTCATCTAAGTAAACAATATTGGCGCCAATAAAAATACCTATCAGCAGTACAAATCTCACAGATTTATGTCCTTTTAGAAAATCTATTGACTGTTTAATATATTCTTTATCCCTACATTCACATTCTCTCTTATTTATATTAGGTTCAATCAGCATAATGGCAAATACTAGAGAAATAATTGTACTAACTAGTGATAACCAATAATTACTGACAAATCCCAATTTAACACCTAAAATACTACCCATTAATGCTGCTAATGTAGCTGCCGTATAATCAAAAAATCTAATTCTCCCTAATATCTTTTCAAAATCATTTTCGTAATTAATTACTTTTAAAGAATCATACAATAGTGCATTAGTAGCACCACTACAAAGTGCCTTTTGAACTGCTGCTACTCCTACGGCAAATGCAAAATGCCAAAATTCACATGCATATATTAAAATAATAAACTCTAAACAAGTAAGAATACTTCCTATTACAATTAAATTTTTTCTGCTCCAAGCATCTGCCCAATAGCCTGTAGGCACTTCTAAAATAATTATAATAACTGCATAAATTATTTCAGTATATACCACCTGCTGTATAGACATTCCCCTTTGCTGCCAGTAAAGCCTCTCAATTACGTATGCTAAAATAAAATTATGAAAAAAATAGTATCCATATAACTTCCATATATTACTTTTAACCTTAAATTTCATAGTCTCTACACCTTCCTTAATTTATTGATATTTGGCATTAATATAAATCAAGGTGGAGGTCTTGTTTTAAACTTTAGGTCTTACGTATGAGCACGTATCAAATTCATTATATTACTCCCCTTCATAAATTTTAGTAGTGTTCACAAAAACATAATTTAAAACTTTATTTCTATATTTATTTTCATAACCCTTTATTTTTATTAATTTAAATTATTTTATAATAAATCTAAAATTATGAAAATCATAAACATTTTATTTATTAATCATCATTTCCATTAATATCTTTATATAAAGGAATTTTAACTTTAAAAATAGTTCCTTTATCACCATCTAAAACACTTATTGCTGCATTCTGTTTTTCTAAAAGCTTATATACTAGTGCTAATCCAAGTCCTGTTCCAGAAAACTTTTTAGACCTGTTTTTTTCTATAGTGTAAAAAGGTTCAAAAATTCGTCTCTTGTGTTCATTTGGTATTCCGATACCAGTATCCTCTATTTCAATGTAATTTTTATTATCTATAATATAACTTCTTATAAATATCTTTCCATCAATATTATTGTATTTTATTGCATTATCTATGAGATTAATAAATATTTGCATAAAACTATCATAATCCATGTAAACACATGCTTCTTTTATATTTTCTATTATTTCAATTCCATATTTTGATGCTTTACCTGTCATTCTTTCAATTATTTCTTTTAAAATTATTTTGGTATTAATTTTTCTTCTTTTTAATTCAAAATCATATTTCTCCGTTCTAGACAAATAAAGTATATTTTCAATCATACTATCTAACCGTTTTAATTCTTTTTCTGCAATTTCTTTTGATTTGTTAACCATGTTTTCATCGTCATTATATAAAGTTATCAAATCAATCTGTGCCTTAATTACAGTTATTGGAGTTTTAAATTCATGAGTTATATCTCCTATGAATTCTCTCTGCCTTTTTTCGAGTTTTTGAAGTTTCACTAATGCTTTTTTTAATTTCTTTTTCTCATTGTTAATCTGATTAATATTATTTTTTATTTTTTTAGACATTGCAAGAATTCCTTTGCCTAATTCACCAAACTCATCACTTCTGTTTATTATTTCTATACAATCGTAATTACCTTTTTCAACATTCTTAATTGATTCTTTTAGTATTATTATGCTTTTTACAATATCTATAAAATACAGCCTTGCTAATATAAAAGTAACAATAATGGATACAAGTCCAACTTTTAAAAATAATTTTCTTATATCTTCATAAAAAATTCTTTGCTTTTTTATACTATACTCAAATTTTAATACTCCAATTTGTTTTTCTAGATCATAAACAGGAGCCGCATATATTATTCTGTCTCCTTCTTTTTGGTATACAATATTATTTTCAAGTGCTTTAGATAATAATTTTGTATTATCATTATTATCTATAAGATTTTGAATGTTTGAAATTACATTACCATTATTATCATACAAAACTGTTTTTAAATCTAGCATTCTTGCAAGTTCTAAGCTAATCTTACTCGCATTTTCTATGTAAAATTTCTCAAAATCCTTGCTTTTGGTTACAAGAAACTTTTCTCTGATATATAGATTCGCAGTTTTACTGTTGTCTTTTAAAAATATTTCATATGATTCCTTTTGGTTCTCTTTAACTCCATTTAATGTGAATATACTAATAATTATAAGATTAAATATTAACAAAAGAATTAAAAAAACAGTTAACTTTACCTTTATACTAATTTTCATTTAAATTCTCCACTGCTTTATAGCCAATCTTTGGAACAGTCTTTATTATTACTCCATATTTTCCAAGTTTTTTTCTTATTCGCTGTATATGAATATCAACTGTTCTCGTTCCTCCAAAATAGTCTTGTCCCCATACTTCATCTAGAATATTATCCCTTGTAAAGGTTATTCTATTATTTTGTAATAGAAATGTTAACAAATCAAATTCTTTAGGCTTTAAATGCAGCATATTATCACCTAAACAAACTACCCTTTCCTTAATATTAATCTTTAATTCTTCTACACATATTATATTTTGGCTACTCCTATTATCTCCACTACTTTCACCTTTTTTTAAACGTCTACATAATGATCTTACCCTAGCAATCAATTCTTGAATGTCAAAAGGCTTTGTTACATAGTCATCAGCTCCAAGCTCAAGCCCTAGTACTTTATCTACCAAACTGCTCTTAGCTGTCAGCATTATTATTCCTATTTGCATGTCATTTACGATTTTTCTTAAAACATCATAACCATTAACCTTTGGCATCATAATATCAAGTATGAGTATATCAAGACAGTTATTCTTAATAATATCCATAGCTTCTTCTCCATCATATGCAGTATAAACTTCATATTGCTCACGTTTTAGCGCATATGCAATTGAGTTTGCAATATTTTCTTCATCATCTGCAACTAAAATCTTAATGCTCATTTTTTCACCTTCTTTAGTTTTTGTCCATGTAGTTATTATAACAAATTAATATTGAGATACTATAAAAAAGCACAATATTCCTATTATAACAACGTAGCAATTATGTAGTAATTGCAGCACACCGTTTCAACAAGGCGCGATATTGAACACCACCTGTCTTTTAATCTATTCAGTATCCGCCGCCTATAGAAATGTGAGTCATATTACGCCTTGTTATATAAATAATAGGAGTTCTTGTGCTGTTTTTAATTTAAAATATTTCACAAGCTAATTCAAAGTATAGATATTTGTAAAAAAATTTAAATGCATATCATCATCTACATTAACTGATATAACTGCAACCTTATTTGAAATCTTGTTAAATAAAACAGTTCCGATTTCTTCGAACATTTCAAATTTTTTACCCGATTGAAGATCATATATAACAATTTTATTTTTTCCATCTGACACATCTAAAAAATATGCAACTTTACTATTGTCTTGTGAAATTACAAATTCTCTATTTATATTTATTTGTCCTTTTTCAATAAGTTCTATATGCTTACCATCAGAATCTAATCTCCAAAGTTCATAATCATCAGAACCATTTGGCTGCTCTAATGCAACTATTTTTTCATCTTCATATGTTTTAAAACTATCAATTGTCTTTTCATTCTCTTTTTTAATGAATCTATCAAACTCTCTATACTTATTTGTTTTTAAGTTGTATGCAAAATATTTGTTACTACAATAACTTAAATAAGTACCAATATAGATTTCATCATCTTTACTATTTAGTACTTGTATGCAATTATTTTCTTTTTCAAACTTATATTTTGTCTCCAATTTTTTCATGAAGCTTTCAATATGTCTTTCATCATCGCTGACATGCAAACTATCAAGATAATGTTCAAAAGTTATATCAAAATCCTTAATTTCATTCTCCAGCTCTTTAGGCATTTTAATTTCTGTCTTATTCCCATTAAAATCATACACATATATTTTCATACCTTTTGCAAATATAACCTTATTATCAAAAACCATATTCATAGCATTTACTCCATCAGCCAGTTTCGTTTCTTTTGATTGTTTTAAATCATATACATATATAGTCCTTTTGTCATAATCTTTATCTATAAGTTTTTGATATAATATATAATTTTTATCTTCTGTACAATAAATTCTTTCAAAATAAGTTGCCATATCATTATCATTTGTTTCTTTATTATTACTCAAAGTTTTTAGAGTTAATTCTTTTACATCAAAAATACAAACATTTTCAACTGAATCTTTTTCATCAATACCTATAATTCTTTCGTCATCTAACCATTTAACAGCTCTAAAACCTTCTATTCTTTCAATATTTTGTACTCCTAAAACATTGTTTATATCCTCCTGCTGATTCTCAAGAACCACCATTTTCTTATCTTTTTCAATTCCTGTATGAACTTGATCATCACTGCAAGCTGTCATACTACATATCGCCATACCTAGTATTAAAGATATACATAACTTCTTTTTTACTAATTTAAATCTCATTTTATCAATCATGCTTTTTACCTCCTCTTTTTTTATAGGTATATTATAGATATTTTAGTTTTCTAAAGAATAAAAAAAATGTTTCCAACTTGTAAACTTTTTGTTTGACTGTACCCTAATTTTATTATAGCAAAGGATACTGAGTTCTCTGCTTAAAAAATCACAATGCGAATATTCTTCACATTGTGATTTTTTCTTCTTCATTAACATACCATTTACTTTGCGCCTCATACATTTCTCTATATTTTCCTCTTTTCTTTATTAGCTCATCATGAGTTCCTATTTCAGCTATTCCCCCATCATCCATAACTACTATTCTATCAGCTATTTTAGCTGATCCTAATCTATGAGTAACAATTATTGCTGTCTTTCCCTCTGACATTTGGGCAAATTTATTATACATTTTAGTTTCCTGTACAGGATCAATGGCTGCTGTCGGTTCATCAAGTACTATCATATTGTGTTTTCTATAAAATGCTCTTGCAATAGCTACTCTTTGCCACTGTCCTCCTGATAAATCTACTCCGTCAAATTCACGATAAAGAACAGTTTCATATCCATATGGAAACTTTTCTTTATCAATTTGTAAATCTGCTTTAGTTAAAGCTTCCTTTAAATATTTATGCTTAATTTTACTATTTTCATTTAACCCTTTTTTTACTGAGCTAATTGCTGTATTATCACCTAGTGTCATCTTATATCTTTGATATTTTTGAAATACTGCTGATATATTTTCATATATAGATTTAGAAGATGCTTTAGTAGTATCTGCTCCACCAAGTAGCACTCTTCCATCTGCTGGTCTGTATATACCCATCAATAACTTAACTAAAGTACTTTTGCCAGCTCCATTTGCTCCAACTATTGCAATAGTTTCTCCACTTTTAATCTCTAAATTAATATTGGATAAGGAAGCTTTATTAGCATCTGGATAAATAAATGAAACATCCTTTACAGATATATTAGGAACTCCTTTTATTACTACATCTTCTCCTTCTCTTTCTGGCATATCAAGAAATCTTATAAGATTTTTTACAGTTCCAAGATTTCTTGTAATGTCTCCTATTCGCCTGCATATTATCTCTTCCATTACACTTATCATAAATCCTATAGAAGAAAATACTGCTCCAAAAGCTCCCACAGTTATATCTCCTTTTAACAGTGAATCAAAAAGCAAACACAAAACTCCCATGTATCCAAGAAGGGTTATCAGCTTCATGCCTAACTCCATAAACCCAGATTTTTTTTCTATAGTCCATATTTTCTTATTAAGCAGTTTCAATGAAGTTAAATAAAGATTTTTAAAGTATATAAAAGCCCCTAAAATTCTAGTCTCTTTATAGTATTCTCTATCACCAATACACTTTTCATAATACTCAAATTCTCTTCTTATAGGTGCAGCTTCATCTGCTAATTCATCAAATGATTTCACTCTAACCAGTTGAGTTATAACAGTAGGTATAAATATTATTAATATTGACATTACAAGAATTGGTTTTAATTTATATAAATACACTGCCATAAAAACAAAATAAGGAAGATAAAGTGTAAAAATACTTGTCAGTACCTCTAGTAAATTTGCACTGTTCTGAGCTCCTATTTTTGCTTTTTTTATATCATCCAGACATTCTGTTTTTTCAAAAACTAATGGATCTAATTTTCCAGCCTTATTATTTATCTTCTTGCTAATATATCTAATCATTATATTTTCTTTGTTATAATACATAAAATTATCAATACCATTAATTATTTGGGATAAAATAAATGCTATTCCTAAAGCCACTGCCATTAACATTGCATCATTAATCATCCCATTATTCCCTACTACATCTGATACAGAATCAAAAAATTTTTGCGTCATATAAGTGCTAAAACCATGCGATAAACCATGTAATATTCCAATTAAATTGCATATAATAAAATAGACAGGACACGCTTTAAAAGCCATAGGTACTATTCTACATACTACACTGCAAAAAGAAATATCTTTTTTCTTGTTATCTTTTATCATAAATACCAGCTCCTTTGACTCTCATACATGTATGAATAAATTCCCTTTTGCTTCATCAACTGCTCATGTGAACCTTTTTCCTTAATCATTCCATCCTTAATTACATAAATTTCATTAGCAAGCTTTGTTGCACCTAGTCTATGACTTATAAAAATCGTAGTTTTATCACTACTTATTTGCTCAAACTGCTTATAAATATTACTTTCACTTATCGGGTCGATGGAAGCTGTAGGCTCATCTAGTATTCTAATAGGTGCACAGCTTATAATGCTTCTAGCCATACCTATTCGTTGCCACTGTCCTCCAGATAAATCTACTCCATTGCTTTTAATTTTACCAAGATGTGTATCTAATCCTTTAGATAAATTATCAGCTACACTGTTTAATTCCATAAACTTGATAGAAGCTTGAATGCCTGCTTCATTATCTTCATTAATCATATTATTAATGTTTCCCAAAGCTATATTATCTTTAAAAGAAATATAATATTTTGCAAAATCCTGATATACTACTGAATACATACTCTTAAGCTTGCTATGATTATATTTTTTAATATTTACTCCATTGATTAAAATTTGTCCCTCATATTCATCATATAAACCAGTTATAAGTTTAGTTATAGTTGTCTTCCCTGCTCCGTTTACTCCTACAAAAGCATAATGATATCCTTCATTTATAATGAAAGAAAGATTTTTTAATATATAATTATCTTTACCCGGATATTTAAAAGATACATTCCTGAACTCTAAAGATTTAAATATAACTTTTTCATCTGAAGGAGTATCAACTGCTCCTTCACATTCATCTAACATAGCAAAGTCACTTAAATCTTTTAAATACTCAAAATTCTTTGATAGTGCTTCTATATATAAAGTAAATTGGTAAGACATCAATTTAATGAGTTCAAAAACACCATTAGAAATAGATATAAATATACCTACACTCATCATTCCTGCATGGACTGGTTTTATTAATATTATAACTATAGTTACAGAAATAAGTGCAGTAATAATGCCTCTAAATCTTGCTCTTGCAAAACATATCAAATCTGTTTTGTACTCAATCTTTCTTGCAGTTTCATACTGCTGTTGCCATCTATCATTAATTACGTCAGTATACCCAAATAGTGTTCTTTCCTCTACACACTCTCTTCCAGTTAAGACTTCCCCCAAATATTCAAACTTTCTTTTATATTTAGACACTTCCCTGTCAGCTTCATAAATATCTTCACCATTTTTAAGTGCAACCTTGAATAATGGAACTGATACTATGATTATAGCTACTGCAGTCCACCAAACATGAGTAATAAGCACAAGTAGTAAACCTAATATTCTTATAATAAGAGCTACTAAAGACAAAAAATCATTATAAGCATTTTTTATCTGAATTTCAGGCTCTTTTATAACCCTTGATATTAAATTCCAAATATCAGAATTCTCCACATGCTTATATTTTAGCTTTGCTCTTTTTTCAGTAATATTAACTCTAAATTTTTCCCTAAGCCTCATCTCAAACTTTACATTTATAAACTTTATAAGCTGCTCTGATACCCATGAATAAACTAAAAGTAATACTACTATAATTATAGGTACAAATATTTCATAATAATCTCTCTTTCCATTAACTATAGCTATAGCAGTGTCTAAAAACTTGGCAGTAGCTAATACTTGTAGTGTCGGTACTATACCATTTAGTATTTTTTGGACTGCTATCAAACCAGCATAACCATGAGCATACTTAAATGGCAATTTTACTATATCCCTTATTCCATACTTTTTTTTCTTCACTTTTATCACCACTTCCTTGGTATATAATTATTAAAAAAGATTAAATTCGAATAGCTGATAAATTTTTTTGAACATAGGACTAATAATTTATTTTTACATATATAATTTTATTACTGTATGTATTTTAATAATAGATAAAAGACGATTCTGCAATGTTCTTTACTAAAAAGCAAAAAAACGGCTTATGCCGCTCTAATCGCATCTACTCTAAATCAAACAGTAACCAACTGCTCTAGTAACTGTTTCAACCAACAAATTCACTATGGCTCAATCTGAGGTTTCTTTTTAGGTGACTTTTAAGAAGTAATTTTTTCAACGCTTCTACAAAATGAAAAAAATTGCTTCTTTACAGGAACCAGCAAAGATTCTCAGATTCGTGCCCCTCTCCATTTGGTAATGTATTCTAACCGTCCACAAACATTGAGCTACACTTACTTCAAAGGCTAACCCTAACTACTAGCAATTTTTTTAACTCTTATTGAAAAAGCAGAACTTTCCTACGAAAACATTGACCCTCGTGATGGACTTTAGGCATCACTTAATAAAGCCCATCATTTTTCTTATAAAAATGTGCTTCTTTATTCCTTTATATTTATTGCTTTAGTCTGCTTTTGCTATTGCATATCCCCTTGATTCTAATTCTTCAATAAGTCTTTTTTCTTTATTTAATTCCTTCTTCTTATAGTATAAATCTCCTACTTCTTTATACTCAGTTTGATTTTTTATCATGTGATAACATATTCTTAACATTAGATTAGCTAGTGCTATATTAGCTTTTTTCTTTCCCATTCTTCTTATCCATTTCCAGTATGTTATTGACAATCTTGTATTCTTTGTATGACTTGCAACCCATGCACATTCACATAAAACTGTTTTTAAATGTTTATTTCCCGACACAGTTTTGCTTCTTTTTTTTTACCTGCACTTTCGTTATTTCCTGGACTTAATCCCGCCCACGAAGATAGATGGTGGTCTGTTGGAAATTGTTCCATATTTACACCTATTTCTGCTATAATTATTGATGCTGAATTTTTACTCACTCCTGGTATAGTATTTAATATCTCTATTTCTTTTGTATAAGGTTGTACTAATTTATCAATGAGCTTTTCAATCTCTTTTTGTTTATTTTCAAGAAATTCTACATGTTCATAACTAAACCTAATCATAACTCTATGATGTTCTCTTACATTTCCATTAACAGACTTTAATATATCATCAACTTTTGTCTTTATTTTTCCTTTACCTCTCCCTTTAACCATTTCTTCTATTTCATTTCTTCCAATGTGCCTATTATTCATTATATGATCTATTATCTGTCTTCCTGTATCTCCGAAAATATCTGATAGTTGACTTGTTATTTTTATATTACAGTCTTGTAGTAATTTGTGCACTCTATTCTTTTCTCTATTTATTGAGAATATTATCTTCTTTCTATATCTTGTCAAATCTCTTAAATCTCGAATAGGTTGTTCTGGTACAAAACTTTTGTTAACCAATCCACTCCTAAACAAACTAGCTATCCATTCCGCATCTTTTACATCTGTTTTTCTTCCAGGTAAATTCTTGATTTGATGTGCATTTGCCAATATAAGTTCAAAATTACCTGTTTCTAATATGTTCCATACTGGTTTCCAATAAACTCCTGTACTTTCCATTGCCACATGACTACATTTCTTTTCCTCTAACCAATCTAATAATTTTAGTAGTTCTTCTGTTTCTGTGCCAAATGATTTTATTTCCTTTTTAGGTCGTTTATTTAATGTTCCATCTAACACGCATGCTACTATATTTTTTTGATGTACATCTAATCCAGCACATATTTCTAGAATGTCTTCCATACAATCACCATCCTTAATTTAACGAGCTTTATAGTAATCATTGGTTAATTAAGAATTTTCCTACACGTGCTCTAGACACATTATTTGGTACCAACAGATTACTATAATCAGTTTCCTAGACGGAGTTTTTTCCTACCACAAAGTTCTTTGACTTTTTTAGCTCGTTATTTAAGCTATTTCTTATTTTATGATAATTTATACCTAAGAACTGTCTTCGTTTTCATTCTAGTTGGTGATTGATTTATCATGCTTGTTTCCTACTATATTAAAAAGCTGCTACTCATTTAAGAGCAGTAGCTTAATATCAAACTTTATTTTGTATATATAATTTTTCTAATGCTATGAATAGAAAGGAAAAACTCTTGTGCTAAATTTTGAATTGAATATCCACTTTCATACTTATTTCGAATATCTTCGTTTCTATTTTGTATATAAGCTCTACTACCTGAATCTTCTCCCCATTTTTTTCGAGTTTGAGGTTGAGAAGGAATATATACATATTTACCTTGAATATACTTTTGTATATTTCTCACTAAATCATTAGGTAAAACCATTTCAGCTTTTACATACCTCACTAAGCTCATCTCCTTAAATTTATGTTTTAAAATAAGGAAACAAAGCCTGTATAGCCTAAAGGCGATATTATTGATTTACCTCTGTGCAAACTATCACCAAATTATAGATACAGACTTTGCACAGAGTAAAGTGTCTTTCTTACGTAATTTATGTTCACTGTTCATCTTTTCACACTCCATATACTAATCTTATATTATTAATATATATCAAATTTCTTATAATAATTTATGTATAATTTGTAGATTAATTACTCTTCTCAACTATAGAAAAAAGAGAGATTCGTTTATACATCACCATTTCACAAAAACTACTACCTTTAAATCGATAGCTAAAAACCTATTTGCTTTAATTCTCTTTGCTTGCAACTTGCTTCATAAACAACTATTGAAGCAGCGACTCCCGCATTTAATGAATCTGCCCCTCCATACATAGGAATTATTACTCTATGACAATCATGTTCATTCCAAATATATGAAATTCCATGACGTTCATTTCCTACAACAATAGCAATTCTACCTTCATAATCCGTATTATAGTATCTTTCATTAGCTTTTAAATCAGTAACAATAATTCTAAACCCATTATTTTTAAGCCACATTACAGTTGTTTTTATATCTTTTTTAATAACTGGTAGGATAAAGCTAGATCCCATACTTGATTTAATTAATTTTTGACTTAATTTTCTTCCTTCACTATTACAAATAATCACTCCATCTCCACCCGCACCATCAACTGTTCTTATGATTGTTCCAATGTTGCCTGGATTTTCTAATCCATCTAATATTACTAATAAATTGTCTTCTTTTAGCTTTATATCACTTAGCTTATATTGAGGAGTACTACACAATAAAAAAAATCCTTCATCATCTCTACTACTTATTCTTCTACACAACTTACTCGAAATCAAATATGTATCATCAGCTGCATGAATACAAAATCGAGCTATTTTAAGCATAGTATCGTTTTTAATAAAATCAGGGCAAAACGCAAAGCATCTAATTCTTAAATTACTTTTAATTATTTTTTCATAAGCCCATAATCCCTCTATAACAAACAAATCCTCATCTTCAATTTTTTTATTCTTTATTATGTCATTTATAATTCTTATTGCTGGTTCTTTAATACCTGCAAACTTTAAGTTAGAAAACTCATTGTATAATTGTTCAATATTTAGCTCCATATTATCACTCCAAGATTAAAAAAACTATAGCTTAAAAACATATATTATGTGCTACACATATTTTAATATAACGATTTACTAGATAATATGCATAAATTAATTCTATATTGTTCTTTACATATAAAAGAGCCTGCCTCAAAATAATATTTTGAGGCAGGCTCTTACTTATGTCTTTTTATATACAATTTTTTTAATAGTTTCTATAGAAAGAAAATATTCTTCTGATAAATCTACAATGTTATGTCCATTTTTATACTTGTTTCGTATATCTTTATTCCTATTTCGTAAATATTCTCTACTCCCTGATTTCTCTCCCCATTTCTTCCGTTTAGATTGTTCAGAAGGAATATATATATATTCACCTTGTATATATTTTTGAATTTCTTTTAACAAATTATCTGGTAAAATTGTTTCTGCTTTAACATAATTCACAAAACTCAGCTCCTTAAATTTTATATCAAATTAAGGATGCAAAGTCTGAAAAGTATGTACTATTAGCAAATGCGACTATAAAGATTACCTCTGTGCAAAAAGCCGCGACAAGTCATACTGACAGACTTTGCACAGAGGATTTTGAGCCTATTTTTTATCATACTACCACTCTCCTAATTAGTATTATATTATATATGTTATCAAATATTGGTGAATACATCAATTTATAACTATAATTATTTTTCATTAAATATTTGCTATAATTTAATTGTATTAAATATTACATAAGTTAAACCCTATAAAGAATTATCTTTATAGGGTTTGATAGGTAACTATTAACTTACTCAAAAACCTTAACAAACTTTATTGAATACAAATCTGCTATAACTAAATCATCTGTTTGTGGTTCTCTTAATATTATGTGGTCTACACCTACATCAGTAAGTACTCCTTCTTTATCTAAAAATGTATTTGATCCAATTAAAAAATCTACTCTAATGTATTTCCCTTTAATTGTCTTTAAGTATCCTTGTAGATAATTAACATCTGTCAGTACTGGTGGTTCGCCATTTTGATCTAAACTTATATTTTGGTCACATGCTGGTTGAAAAGCTGACGGCATTAATCCATTGTCAATATTAGGAGGATAAGGAACTGCCTGAGGTACAAACGGTGAATTATATGGTATCACTGATGGTAAACTATAGTTTGGTCCAATAATTGGTGTCATTGGCATATTAGGCATACCCATTGCCATTGGTGGCATCATGTCAATAGGTTGATTTAATCTTGCAGGTCTTAATGGCATTAGAGGCCTTTCTTCATTATTATCTTGAATATCATGGTTGTCTTTAATATTTTGCATTTATTACATACCCCCTTTAGGTTCTTTTATTAGAAAAAATGCACTTTATGTTCCTTTGTAAATTTCTGTTGGATCGTAAAAACAATGTTTTCTTATTCTTGAATTATATATTCCTGATTTATTATATGGGAATTCAGGTGGGCATTGTGGTTTAAATGGATTCATATACCATAAACTACTACCAACATTCCAAAGTTTATTACCAGAAAGTGCCCAATCAGCTATTTGATAATGTACTTGATCAGGATTACTAGCCCATATTGTCTGAGGATTAGCAACTCCTTTGATAACACCTCTAACGCAATCAAATTGCCCTTTTTGATATATGACTTTTCTTAAATCTCCCTGAGCAACTCTTTGATACTCTCCTTCAGGTACATGAACTCTATTCATAATTACAGTCGCTACCGCTTTCATGCCGGTGTCGCCTTCTCCACCAGCTTCACATTTTATCACTCTTGCAAACAGTTCTCTTGTTGAATATGCCATAGCATCTACCTCTTTCACTTCCTTATATACTATTAATATATTTATGTAGTTGCTATACTGCTACAATTTATTATTATAATTTTAAGAAAAGTACACAATCGCAGTAGTATATAATCCAATTAGAATAAAACTAAATATATTTACTAAATAAAAAATTAACTCATTTCATTCCATGGAGTAAAAATTCACATCAAAAAAAAATGCATCTTCCTTCAAAAGATACATTTCCTTCATATGAACAATTTCATATTTAACATCTAACGAATATTATTATAAAAGCACTCTATTCTTTCGTAAACAGAAACATTTACTTCATATCTTATACGATTAATAGAAAAAATCTTTTTACCAATTAATACTGATTTGAAAATTTCTTTATCCTTTTCAAAAAAAGTAATACTAAAACTCCAGCCTACAGAATCATTTTGTTCTTTCATTTTTCCAAATTTTAGTTGTTTAAAAAAATCTACAAAGTCATATATTTCTGCCCTGTTAGTAATATACCTATCTTCACCAGTGCTTCCATCACATATTTCGATTTTAGAAATTCTTGATATATCATTAGGATAAAATTCTTCAAAGTTTATATTGCAAGGAGTTGTTGCTACATTGTATTTCAATATACCTAATACAGTGCATATTATTATGATAGAAAAAATAATTAATTTTTTCATTAATGTAACCTCCCTATTTTTTCTATTCTATTTTATATTGTTATATCTGTTATTCTATTCTTATTATATAATTTCAATTTTCTTGTTAAACCCGAGTCCACAAAAAATTGTCAATAACGATAAAGGCATAGCCCTTTTACTGAAAAAACTAAATCTAAAAAAATTTTAAAACAAACTTAACAATATACAAATTGCTAGTTCTCTTTTCTTCTTAACTAATGACCTCATCTTTTCTCCATTCATCCTAATAATTTATACTAAAAATACTCGCTTATACTTGAGTACTCTTAATTATTTCGTAAGATTTTTCAATCAAATCTTGTTAAAAGAAAGAAATAATAAATTTAAATTTTTGTACTGTTAATATTTTAATAAATTAACTTCTTTAATTTAAATAATATACGTTCTTTTTTAACAATTGATATGTTATTTCCACACTCATTAACTATTCTCACTAAATTATCTAAATAACATTCCACAGAAGTATTACTAATGGCTACAATATCTGTAACGCTACTTTTAAATGATTTAGATAATTTACTATTTGAAAACAAATAATTATAATAATCATCATCTACTTTCAAAATGAGGAATTCTAATATTCCTTTACTTAAAAAATTAATCTCAGCTAACAAACTAGAAAATTGATCTTCGCTTAGTGAAAAAAATGGGTTTATATAAAATACCCTAAAGTCTTTTATTACACAAAAATATTTTGGTTCAATTGAATGTAAAACTTCTTTACAAAACCAATAATGATGCGATACAAAAAATTCTTCTTTTAGTAATTTTGGTGTTCTTAGCATTTCAATTATAAAATTCAATTTCCAATCAGTCCATTTTTTCTGTTTTAAATCTTTAACATCAATATTTGAGGAATTCCAATAAAAATAATAGTCTCTAGAAAAAATATATTTGAATTTTAAAAATTTCGCATAGGTCATATATCTATCATCAATACATCTTTGTATTATCTCTACAGTTAAATTATTTCTTAGATTTTTTATAATCCAAATAATTAAATTATTATTAATTCTATGTCCTATATCACTTTCACTTATAGTTTTACAAATAAAACTAATGTTGTCTTCTGAGTTGATTTTTTCATCTCCATAATAATCATTATTGATTTCTCTAAAAAAATAAACATCATCTTTCCACTTTGAATATGAATCACCAGTATAAAGCATTCTAAATAAAATAAATGTTACTTTATACTTATATTCTAATATAGTTAACAATGATTTAATGTATTCTTTGTTTGAACAAGTATATTGTTGATTTACTATATAATTATATATCTGATCTTGTATAATAGAATAAATTTTCTTTTCTTCTCTATAAAAACTATAGGATTTAAATAAATGGAGCAAATCATCTTTCTTTAGTTGACTTTGAAATGACTTACACTTTTCCAATAAATCATATAAATATTCTTCGTATCCACTTATTAATCTTTGCTCCTCCTTTGATAATTTATTACTGTTCATATATTTTTTAATTAGTTTTTTTGAAGCTTTTCTACAATTGATAAAATTATTTAATTTAACTAATTCTCTATAATTGATAACTTTATTCCAAACAATATTAGGTATTTTAAAATATGAACACCTATCAAAATATGAAGTAGTCATACCATTACTGTAAACTAAAAGTAATTCTTTAACAATTTTATTTTGATTACCTAGACAATAAATATATATTTGATTAAATAATATACTATCTTGCAATTTATATATGTACAATAAACTTTTAAAGTTGATTTCAAGTTCTTGATTTTCAATATATCCCCATAAATCCATAAACATATTCTTTAGGTCATATATCCTATATTTATACTCTTCCATGTATCGTTTTTTAATTTTTCTTCCATCATTTATTTTTAGTATTTGATTTTGTTGATTTGTTTGAAAACTCTTACATACATAAGATAATACATTTAACAGCATATCTATTTTATCTTTGGAATTCAAACGATTTATATAATCAGTTAGTGATTCAAAAAAATAATTATTTCTTTTTTTATAAGATTGATAAAAGAGAATTTCATATGCCTTCATAATATCATTTTTTATCATATATTTTACAAAATAATCAGTATCTTCTTGAATAGAAAAAAATCTTTGCATAATAAATAAGCTTTTTATAAACAACATAATATATAATAATAACATAATAAAAATGCTTACATTCCATGATGCTACTAAAAAATCTTTATAAGAGCTAAATAATTTAATACTAAATATTAATTTTCTGTTTAACATAGGAAATGTAGCAGAAATTAAAAACATCAGTTTAAAAGTATTTGAATTAAAAAACTTATATTCTATATTTTTTGAAAGTAAGCTTCTAGTTTTACTTCTCCCCCAAAATTTATCACTACAATTTTGTGAAGCATAACTAATAGCAAATTGAACAAATACATAAAATATACCGTACAATGTGAAAATTCCAATTGCTAAAGTAATATGATTATCTTCTTTTCCTAAATAAATGAAATTATAACTCTGCTGCAATGTTACCAAAAAAATTAATAGACTATAAATAATTACTAATTTAAAAATATGTACTATGCGCATATTTTTTGTAATTATACTATGTTCCCACTTATATTTTATCACCCATCTAACTTTATTTACTAATGCATTTACAATTATCCAAATCATTATAACAACTAAAATAATCTTTATGTTATTGATAAATAGATTAATCATAGATTATCTCCTTTATTAATTAAATTAATTATATAAAATTCCTTTTCAGCTTTTAAAATATCTAACTCCTTAAGTCTTTATATCTTAATTCACTAATATAAACTTTATGAAAATGCCATTATTCAAATTATAAATTTAACAGTACTTATCATATCAACAATATTTTCATGTCAAGATAAAATATATGCCTATAATATTTCTATATTTATATTTAAAACCCTTTATTTTATACATTTCTACATAATATTAAATAAAACACCAAATATGATAAATACCCTTATATTCATAGCAAATAAACACTGTTTATATATAGTAATAGAAAATTGTATATTAATAAACCATGAGATATAACAATCTCATGGTTTATTAATATAGCTCCTCAAAAGCATTTGATATAATGTGTTTTTAGTTCAAAATATAATTGCATTGAAATTCTTTTTTAATGTATGATTTCATAAGGTCTCATCATTTCATGATCTTCATGTTCTAGTATATGGCAATGCCAAGGATATAAACCTGAATATGGAGCAAATCTCATAATTATCGTAGTAATTTCACCAGGATTCGCTCTAACTGTGTCCTTCCACCCTCTTTCATTAAGCTCTGGTAATACAGCTTGCCCAGTAACAAGTATCTTTCCAGTTTTTTTGTAATATTCAACATCAAAAGGTTGTCTCCTTAGTATTTGAAAATTAACTAAATGAATGTGTATCGGATGTGTAGAATTTGCAAGATTGATTAAATTCCAAACTTCTATACTGCCAAGCTTAGGTTTAATTGTAATTGGATCATCCCATCTCTTCCCATCGAGAAGAAGAAATGCTCTATTATATTTATCTGTTTCCCTTACAAGAGTAAGATTCCTTACTAACCTTGCATGATTTTCATGTAACGGCATAATTGTACTCAACTTATAGGGAATATTACTGAAGTCACAACCTGAAAGTGGAAGCGATACTCTAAATTGCATAATTTGACCATCAGTGTCCAAATCAACAGGATTTCCTCGTGGATACGGCGAAGGAGCATCATTAGTCATTACTATACTTTGCCCCATAAATCTAGTAAAATCTACTATTACATCCGCTCGTTCAGCAGGAGCTAATAGAATCTGACTAGTTATAACTGGTGAACTAAGCAAGCCTCCATCAGTTCCAATTTGATAGAAAGGCTGCCCTGAAGAAAATCTCATCCTATAAAATCTTGAATTTGAACCATTTATTATTCGAAATCTATACTTTCTTGGTTCAACTTCTAAATACGGCCAAACTTTTCCGTTTACTAATATGTTTTCTCCAAAAAAATCTGGAACTACAGAAGGGTACACATCCGGTACAGGTGGTTTTGGTTCAGTTGGATAATAGTAAGAACCATCATCATTAAAAGATCTATCTTGAATAAACAAGAGTTTCTCATAACGTCCTTTTGGCAGATTAAACCATTCTTCAAAAGGGTCTCGAATTATATATGCGCCAGCTATACCTGCATATACATTAAGGCGTGTTATACCAATTGCATGAGCATGATACCATAGAGTTGTACCGCGCTGTCTGTTTGGATAATCATATATTTTTCTAGTAAAAGCAGGACCTACTTCTTTATATTCTTTAGTATACCATGCATCTGGATAACCATCACTGTCTGGTCGTACTACTCCTCCATGAAGATGGATTACTGTTCTGACTCTAGGTTTATTTGCTTCAGCACCATGTACTGTTGTATCAACAGGGAGTAAATGTTTTTCTGGAAGGTCATTTATCCACTTAACTTTTATCAATTCATTCATTTTAACCTCAATAGTTGGTCCTGGGTAGTTCCCTTCAAATCCCCATACAGTAGTTTTGTCAAGATCTCTATGGAGTTTTTGCTTAAATTGTTGGATTCTAATCTGATAATAATCAGCACCATCAATTTTACCTGTAGGTTTTATAGTTTTAATTGTTGGTAATTTATCTACAAATTTAGATAGAGTCATTTTTGACTATCTCCTTTATATTACTATCTACATATAATACTATAATATGAAACTTCTAATTTAGTTGTGTATATGATGCGTAAGCCATAACGTAATTCATTGAAGCATACGACTCTCTCTGCTTAAAAAAAATGTATCTTAATATTTCATAAGATACATTTCTAATATTTAACCCTGATTATTCATAATATTATTCCCAAGTAGGTTTATTAAACTCTGAGTTCTTTAATCTTTGTGCTTCATCTTCTGATACTATGTAAGCTGAAACACCTTGTTTAGCATAGCTTTTTACTCTTTCAATAGCTTCCTTTCTAGATAATGGTTTTGAAACTAATGTATCTGTTCTAACTACATACCTTTCCATTTAAATTCCTCCTAATTAATTTGTTATTAGTATTATTTCCTAAAAAAAATTTTTTGACTTATGTAAAATATCCATAACAAAATATATGTGGCCATAAATGGTATAAAAATACAAGATTTGTTGATAATATATATATCTTAAAAACTATATAGATTTAACATCAATATGTGAAATAATAAATCAAAAAAAATTGTCTATTATTTCCTGTAATTTTCAAAAATAATAATAGGAGGTATTTTTTTTATGAGAATACCAAATCATATAGGAATAATTCCTGATGGTAATAGAAGATGG
This sequence comes from Abyssisolibacter fermentans, assembly GCF_001559865.1. Taxonomy (NCBI): domain Bacteria; kingdom Bacillati; phylum Bacillota; class Clostridia; order Eubacteriales; family Clostridiaceae; genus Abyssisolibacter; species Abyssisolibacter fermentans. The sequence goes on along the minus strand of NZ_LOHE01000034.1, from coordinate 15,504 downwards.
GCATGTAAAAATGGGCTACGTAAAGAACAAGGTTATGACGAAGGATTAAATCCTGGTATGGAAATATTTAAATTATGCAAAGAAATTGGCATAAAAGAACTGACTTTTTATGGCTTTACTATGGATAATACAAAACGACCTTCAATTCAAACACATGCTTTTACAAAAGCTTGCGTTAATGCTGTTACAATGCTACATGATTACGATGCTGAACTATTAGTAGTTGGAAATACAAAATCAAAAATGTTTCCAAAAGAATTACTTCCATATACCCAGCACAAAAAATTTGGTAAAGGCACTGTTAAGGTTAATTTTCTAGTAAACTACGGATGGCAGTGGGATCTAATGGATGTTAAGAGCAACAATAACTCAGGTAATATAAACGAAATGATTAAATCAAAATTTATACCTAGAATAGATTTGATAATTAGATGGGGTGGAAGAAGACGTCTTAGTGGATTTCTTCCAGTTCAATCTGTTTATACTGATTTTTATGTTGTAGATGATTATTGGCCAGAGTTTAAACCTCAACACTTATATGATGCTTTAAAATGGTATAATAAACAAGATATTACATTAGGTGGTTAATACGTGGACAGATGTAAAAATGAATTATATTCTCTGATTAGGTTTTCATTGGTATCAAATCCTTGTATATTTTTACTATGAATTATCTCACTCTATTTTTAATTATAAAAATTAGACTACTTGCAAAATAATTGTTAAAATTTTCTTGATTAATTTGCACTAGACTATTTAAAAAAGTGATATAATGGTAATAATATAATTTTTTATAAGAGCTATTTAGAACACATAAGGAGGTAATACTTTATGAAGCCTAATACATCTTTGATCCATAAAAAAATATATATTCGACTTTTAGGACTAAGTTACCTAAAATCAGATACCGCTAAACTTGATTTTACAAAAAAGTTTTTTCATGATACTTCTTTTATAAATAAGTTGGATTTAATGATAAAAAACGAAGACTACGGATGTTCTTCTATATTAGACTTATTTTATAATCTTTTAGATTATCTCTCTAATGAAGATTTACCTTCTAATCTGCTTTACTATATATACCAATACACTTTGCATTTTTCCTTTCCTGCTGCTGTTGAAATAGATTTAGATATTAATCTCAATGATGTATGTAATTTATATCTTGAAATTTTAAAAATATTTTCTACTCTTGAAAGAACAAATAAAATAAAAAATATATATAGTAAATATCCTCTAGTTTTTTTAACTGATGATGAGGAATACGATTTAATAAATTCTTATGAATATAAAAGATTCAAAAATATTTTCTTAGACAAAAACGTATATGAAATGATGAAGCTTAACAAAGAAGTTACTAACCATAATACTCTTGAACATATCAGTGGTGTTAGCTTAGTAGCTATGAGTATAGGAAGACAATTAAAAGCTGCCGGAGTCCACATCGATATGGGAAGAGTTTGTGGTGCTGCAATTGGGCATGATATTGGTAAATATGGTTGCAAAGTTGAAGAATCAAAACGTGTTCCATATCTTCATTATTATTATACTGATTTATGGTTTAAAAATAACAAAATTCAGTACATCGGACATATTGCTGTTAATCATTCAACTTGGGATTTAGAACTTGAAAATCTATCACTCGAATCTCTTGTTTTAATATATTCTGATTTTAGAGTTAAAAATAAAAAAACTAAAAATGAAAAACCTCAAATGCATATATTTTCTTTGGAGGAATCTTTTGATATTGTCTTAAATAAGCTTGATAATTTAGATGAAGATAAAAAACGCAGGTATCAAAAAGTATATAATAAGCTTCATGATTTTGAGTATTACATGGTAGATCTAGGCATAAATGTAGATTGGCTTAATGAAAATATAGCTATAAAAAATACCCAGCGTAAGAGAAAATATTATTCGTTGATGCATGAAGATCAAATCATTGATAATATTAAATATCAAGCGATTGAACACAATATAAACCTAATGTATCAACTTAGAAATGAAGTATCATTAACCTCTATTTTAGAACTAGCAAGAAGTGAAAATGATTGGATGGATTTAAGAGGATACATACAAATATTAGAAGAATATTCTACTTATCTAACACAAAACCAAAAGATAATAACTATTAAATTTTTATATGACCTACTAATCTATAAGGATGAGGATATAAGAAAACAAGCAGCTTTATTAATAGGTAAGCTTATAGCAGAATTTGATGAAGAATATAGAAAAGAAGTACCTCAGAATGTTCAGCTAGACCAACCTTTAATCACCAGCTATAGACTTTTAGATGATTATGTTAAACTATTTCTCAATCCCGATCATAAGATTTTAGACGTTCATAGAGAATGGATTACATTTAGTCTTAGAATAATGTTAGCTTCTTTGCTTGCTAATTCAAGCGAAAAACAAAAGAAAAAATATCGGGACATTATATTGAAATATTATGAAAACAATGAATTCGGTGATGATACAACGCAATTTTATTTACTGCAAATAGTTAAACATATTCCATATATAAATATAATTGATAAACCTTTAGAAACTATGTTTGATTTTATATTATATAAATTATCAAGCGATAATCAAATAATAAGGTTATCTGCTTTAGAAAGAACTTATAACCTGTTAAATAGAATAGATTTAGATACTAATTTTGTAAATAAACTAAAAAAAATAATAGTCACTAATTGCTCACATTCAAAAATGCAAGCGGAAAATTATCTAAAATTCAAGATTGCAAGCAAGCTAAATTTGGATGAATTAATTTTAAGAAAACTTGAGAATAATTACAATCAAGACGTTAAAAATATATCTGATATTTTCTTGAAAAATTTAAAAAGTGCTACTAGCTGGATAACAAAAAAAATCAACATCCAGTTCTTGTTAGAACAAGTTGTAATTAATCCAAAGCAAAACGGTATATATACTGCTATGCACCTATGTAATTTACTAAAAGTCAGCTCAGTAGAAAACGTTCGTAATCATGCTGGAGATGCTTTGGTAAAAATAGCACCTTTCTTATCACTCGAAGAACGCAATGATGTTACTATTGAACTACTTAGAGCATTAGAAATAGAAGGATATCATTTTACAAGGTATATCCCTGAATATTTAGGTAAAATATTATTGTTTTTACAACCTAGCGAACTAGATGAAATTATTTATGATTTTATAGATAAGACTAAAAAATCAAACTTCCAGATAACCTATTTAATCTATAAAACTATTGGAATTGCTATACAAAACTATAAGAATTATAATGAATTATTCCCAGAAGCTGAAGATATTTATAACAATAGACTAAATAAAATGTTAGGTATGTTACTGAACGGACTAGCAAGCTTTGACAAACAAATAAAAAGAGAAACTTTACGTATTATAGGTATAGACATTTTCGGTTCGACTATTTTAAATTTTAAACAAAAACATAAGATAGCTGGTATAATAGGCAAAAAATTACTTACATTGTTGCCTATTAAAGAAAATAATGAACTGCTATTTTTCAACAATTCAGCTTCAATTAACTATATATATAGGTTTATAGCTGATTACACATTTTTTATTGGTAAACTCAACTTAAAAAATGATAAAAAAATAGCTTTTTTCCCAGGTACATTCGATCCATTTACTTTAGGTCATAAAGAAATAGCTAAGGAAATAAGAAATTTAGGCTTTGAAGTTTATTTAGCAGTCGATGAATTTTCATGGTCGAAGAAAGCACAACCTCACGAACTTAGAGAAAACATTATTTCTATGTCCATAGCTGATGAAACAAATATATATCTGTTTCCGCAAAATTTTTCTATAAATATAGCAAATCCTACAAGTTTGAAACAACTTACTGAAATCTTTGATAGCAGAAAAATATATATTGCTGTTGGTAGTGATGTAGTTTTAAATGCATCAGGATACAAAAAAAAGTCGGATGATAAATATTCAATACTTAATTTTGCACATTTGATTTTTTCTAGAAAAAGCTTTTTATCCTCAGAACAGGATGATATAAAAATAAATGAAACTATTAAGCAAATAAATAATGATGTAATTAAATTAACTTTACCACCTCAATATGAAGACATCAGTTCAACACAAATAAGAAGTTATATTGATGAAAACAGAGATATTTCTGAACTAATAGATCCTCTAGCTCAAAAATATATATATAAATATGGTATTTATAGAAGAGAACCTCAATATAAGACCTTAATCAAAACAAATTCTTTAGATATTAATATTGTAGAAAATATTGATGACAATCTGGTAAATATACTTCATAATATATTCTTTGATAAAAATTACGATGTATATTTAAAACTCAAAAGCATAAAATCTAGATTCAGCTCTAGAATGATAATAGTACGTGATTTAGATAACGCTGGAAAGATTATTGGTTTTTCAGCTTTTCATTGGGTAAGGTCTAACATGATTTATAATGAATTTAAAAATAGTACTGTTTCAGAATATATTAGACAACATTCAGTAGGAAGACTGATCGTTTTAGATGGTATTTATACTTCCTCAGACCATCAAAATCTTAATCAAGTTATATTAACAGAAACATTAGCCTTTTGCTTGGCAAAAGATTATACTTATGCACTCTATAAAGATATAATAACAAATAGAACTTCACAACCCGTTTATGAAATACTGAAACTACAAGGTTTTAAGCAAATTCCAAGTACAAGTTCCGATAACCCAATAATGGGAATCAGTATAAGCAATCCTTGTACACTAAGTTTAGATGTAGAATCTGTTATTAAAGAACCATTTAGAAGTAATCCAAATGTAAAAAAAGCAATCACACGTAGTAGAAAAAGACTTCAAATGGCTTTGACAAAATTGTATCCTAATCAACTAACACTATCTTTTGATAGAAATATGACTAATGAAGCTATTGTTAGCAAAATTTGTAAGATGAATGACGTTCCTACAAAACAACAGGTACCACGTATATTGGGCGAAAATATGTGCGTTCCATTTGGTTCTATTCTGAATGGCTATATAGTACCAAATACAGTTACTAAATCAATGCATACCGAAAAAATGTTTAGACCTAACTTAAGAAGCTTTACCATTAATGCCTATCCATATTATATGAATCTGGAAAATCAAATTAAAATGATTAAAGCTTTTGATAGTCCAATTATACTAGTTGATGATTTACTAAACAAAGGTTATAGAATGAAAGTTATAGATCCATTACTGAAAAAATACAATGTTAAGGTTGTTAAAATACTTGTAGGTCTTCTATCCGGAAGAGGTAAAGAACTAATGGATATACAAAACAGAGAAGCAGACAGTGCATATTTTATCCCTAACCTTAATTTATGGTTTAAAGAAAGTTTGTTATATCCTTTTATAGGAGGAGATTCAATATGGAGAGGAGCAAATCCACAAAGAAACTTGCTGCCTTCTATGAATTTGATATTGCCATATGCTTCACCATCATTTATAAAAAATGCGGATAATAAATTTATATACTATCTTTCAAAAATTGCTTTAATAAACGCACTTGATATAGTAAAAACCATGGAAAAAGAATATCAAGCAAGGCATCAACGCAGCTTGACATTACAACATTTAGGTGAAATATTTATTCATCCAAGGTATCCTGATCATGGTCAAAATGTAAATTACGATTGGAATATAAATCCTTCAAAATATATAACTAATGACCTTGAACATTTACAAAGACTTGAAGACATTATTATAAGGCAAAGCTAATTTTAGGAGTGATAATATATGTTTTTATATGAATTAGACAACAAATTGATAGTAAGTTTTTATGAAATTAATAACTTGAAAAAAAATAATAAAAATCCAGAACAATATGAAGATATTGTGTATTATACTTTTAGTATGAATCCTCTATATTCCAGAAAATATTACAGCATAACTGACCCTGAATTATTATTTATTGAAAATGAAAATTTAAATCTTATTAAAAAAATTTCCACTAAAAAAACTAGAAGTATACCCGCTTGGTTGGAAAATAAAATTAAGTTAAAACAAGTAATGGCAGTAAATACAGCTTACCCTGACTGGAAAAATACCTTGAATTTAACTTTACCCAAAAATTGGAGAATTAATATATTAGCACTTGGTGATGTAGGCAGTACTCTTTTAACAGGTCTAAGACTTTTAGGTGGTGATTATATAAGCAATATAGGAATATATGATAGATCACCAAACAAACTGCAAAGATGGGAATATGAAATGAATCAAATATATTCTTCATTTAATAATCGTATATTTCCTAATGTTTCAATAATTGATTATGAAGAATTATTCGATACAGATATGTTCGTTTTTTGTGCATCAAAGGGAGTACCTCCTGTAGGAAAAGAAACTGATGATGTAAGAATGATTCAATTCAAAGCAAATGCACAAATTATTAGTATCTATGCTAAAATGGCTAGAGATAAAAACTTCAAAGGCATATTTGCAGTTGTTTCAGATCCTGTTGATTTGTTAGCTAAAACTGTTTTTTTAGAAAGCAATAAAGATGATAATGGTACGCTAGACTTTAAAGGCATTTCTCCTGAACAAATTAGAGGATACGGGCTTGGAGTAATGAACGCAAGAGCATGTTACTATGCTAGTAAGGATACTACTATGAAGCATTATATTTCGCAAGGCAGAGCATATGGTCCTCATGGAGAAGGATTGATAATTGCAGATAGTATTACAAACTACAATAATGAAATATCTCGTTACTTAACTGAAAAAGCAAAGAAAGCAAATATAGAAATAAGAAAAACAGGTTTTAAACCGTATATAGCTCCTGCACTATCATCTGGTGCTTTATCAATAATTGATACTATAGCAGGCAATTATCATTATAGTTCTACATTTATGGGCGGAGTATTTATGGGTGCAAAGAACAGACTCACAAGCTGTGGAACTGAGCTTGAACGATTAGAATTAAGTGACACTTTATATAGAAGGCTTTTAAACACTTATGAAAAATTGGAGGAACTTCTATGAAAGAATTAGTTGTTATCATGCCCGAAAAGCCATCTGAAATGTTAAAAAAGATGCTTAAAGCTTTTATTAGAAATACAGATTACTTATTAATTGATAACACAACTAATCTACCAGATTTAACTAACAAAAATTTATTATTTGCATTAGAACTAAATAAAGCAGGATATAATTTAGGTATGTCTGAAATTATATCTAAATTATATCAAAGAAATTATTCTAGCTTAGCTAATTCAACAGGTGCTGTTTTAATACATGGTAAAAATGATCTATTTACAAAAACAGCTGCACAAGATCTTGTTTTTCATGCAAACATGTTAGGCTGTAGATTTCCTGGAAGACCAATGGTTGAAGCTATAGGTTCTCTACATAATTTTTTTACCCTACAAAAAAACATTAAAAAACCGCTAGATGAAGTGTGTTTAGAAGCATGTAGAATGCTTGGTAAACGTTTTCTGGATAAGCCAGCTCCTAACCAAATCACTGCCCCAAAGCTATTAGTACTTCATTCCAGTAATTATAAAACCTCAAATACACTAACCCTATGGAAAATGATCAAAAACTATTTAAGTTTTAACAACATAAAAGAAATTCACATTGAAAATGGTTCTATCAGAGATTGTATAGGTTGTTCTTATAAGATGTGTAAACATTATGGTGATCAAATAAGCTGTTTTTATGGTGGAATAATGGTAGAAGAAGTTTATCCCGCAATTTTAGATGCAGATGCTGTAATTTGGATTTGTCCAAACTACAATGATGGACTCTCAGCAAATATCTCTGCTGTAATTAATCGTCTAACAGCATTATTTAGATCAAATAAATTCTACAATAAAACTTTATTCGGTGTAATAGTGTCTGGCAGCTCTGGTGGCGACGCATTAGCGAAACAGCTTATAAGTGCGCTAAATATGAATAAAACCTTTAGATTACCACCATACTTTGCAATAATGGAAACCGCTAACGATAAAAATGCAATTAAAAAACTTTCTAATATAGAACAAAGAGCTAAGGCTTTTGCTAGAAATATTGAAAATGAAATTAAAGCATAGGTTTCATTTTTCTTAAAAAAGCTGTCTAAAAATATCTTTTAGACAGCTTTTACGTAAACTAATCGCTATTTATTTTATATCTAACTTTTCTCTGAGTTTTTCTAACATATCTTTAGTCATTGAATCTAAGTCATATTCAGGTTTCCAGCCCCATTCATTTCTAGCATTCGAATCATCTAAAGAATCTGGCCAGGAATTAGCAATATTCTGTAATGTTGGATTAATATCATAATCCATAGTAAACTCAGGAATAAATTTCTGGATAGACTTACAAATATCTTCTGGACAAAAACTCATTGATGCAATATTGAAGGCATTTCTGTGTATAAGCTTGCTATCATCAGCCTCCATCAAATTTACAATTGCATTTAAAGCATCAGGCATATACATCATATCCATATGAGTTTCCTTATCTAATGGGCATGTGAATTTCTTTTGCTTTAATGCTTCATAGTAAATATGAACAGCATAATCAGTAGTTCCTCCTCCAGGTAATGTTTCATAAGAAATCAAACCAGGAAAACGTACTCCTCTAGTATCTACTCCAAATCTTTTATAGTAGTAGTCACATAATATTTCTCCAGCTACTTTAGTAACTCCATACATAGTTGTTGGTCTTTGAATAGTATCTTGTGGTGTATTAATCTTTGGAGTATTTGGACCAAAAGCAGCTATAGAACTCGGAACAAAAACTCCACAACCTTCTTGTTTAGCAACTTCCAAAATATTAAATAAACCACCCATATTAATATTCCAAGCAGCTGTTGGATTATTTTCTCCTACAGCTGATAATAAAGCTGCTAAATGTATAACCCAATCAACCTTATGTTTTTTAACTACTTCAAAAATCTGTTCTGGTTGAGTTACATCCACAAGTTCAAACAAACCATCATATGGACCTTTTTTCCTCCTTCCACTAGCAATTACATTGTCTTCTCCGTAAACATTTTTAAGCTTAACAACCAATTCAGATCCAATTTGACCTAAAGCACCAGTTACTAAAACCTTTTTCATAAAGGCACCTCCTAGATAGTTAATTACTTTAACCACCCTGATTATTCGTAGAAGGTAATATTATATTATATAGTCAGAATTATAAGTTTTGTAATAAATTATTGTTAAGAAAATAAGGATAGTTCAACAGATTTTTTATAAATAATCAGAGTTTAACAATTTAACAAACTAATTCAATACAAAAAAATTATGCCTTACTTTCTAGAATTTGTATTTCATACAAAAAGAATATAATATAACTAAATATAAATCAAGTTCTTCCGCACTATATTAAAAAAAAAAAATATTTACATAGTAACAGCTTATATTTCTTCTTTGGCTAAAACTTCCAAATCAAAATAACTTATTATATATTTTTCAACTAATTTCGATATTTTGTCTTTATTGATTAAAGATAGCGCATCTGCTACACCATATACTTTCATTCCAGCTCTAACACCCGCTAAAACACCTGCGTATGTGTCTTCAAACACAATACATTCCTCTGGTTTAACATCCAAATTCTTTGCAGCCTTCAAAAATACATCCGGATTAGGCTTTCCTTTACCCGCTTCACAAGAAGTTATAAATGTATCAAAATAATCTAATATTCCATTTGACAACAAAACAGCTTCAGCAAGCTCTCTAGAATTACTTGTCCCTATTCCAAGTTTAATATCATTTTGCTTTAGGTACTTAATAAATTCTCTAGCTCCATCCTTTAATAAAATTTTCTTACTATAATATTCAAAAGCCAACCTATTCCATTCTTCTTTTATATCCTCAACTGAATCTTCAATATTGAATTTTTCCTTAAAATACATAGCGGTTTCAGTAAAACTCATACCTTCGATTTCACTTTCTAAATCCTCTATAAGAATATCTGAACCTTTATCTTGTAAATAATTAATGTCTATATCTCTCCAAACCCACATAGAATCGACTAATGTTCCATCTAAATCAAATATAACTGCTTTAATGTTTTCTAGCATTTTTCCACTCCTTTTGTTAATCAAAAATTGTACTTATATCTTTAAATAAAGCGCTGTTATAAAATTTTGTTGATATTGTATAGTAAATAAAGACTATTACTAGATAATTTGTAATAGTCTTTACTATAAAGTATTCATATTAAAATAACTTCATTAGTATTATTTATTATTATAACATAAATAACAGCACCTATTGCCCTTCATCTTCTAGTTTATAAAAATCTTCCCCTAATTCTTTCTCTGAAAATTCTTTAAAAACATCTATTAAGCAAGGATAAAAATCTTTAAATGTTTTATACTTACTGCGATTATTCTCATATTCATCTAGTTTTTCATACAGTGCATCTATATAAAAGAAACTTCTTTTTCTATGATATTTAAGCTCGTTAATACTGGCATCTTCACCAAATTCTTTTGAACTAAGTCTTGAAGTTATAGCTCTAACAATATGTTCATTTACACAAGCATCCCATCTACCATATGCTTGCTTCTTCATCACATCTCTAATAGGATCATATAAATTCATATATTTAAATACTTCACTTGAGTTTTCTTCAGTTAATGGATTAACATATGAGTGACTAAACTCATGCCAAACAAAACTAGTTAACCCTTTTTTATCTTGTACCGGAGGTATGACGCAATAAATGTCTAATTTACTATTTTCTCGAGGCATCCGTATTCCATATCCTCCAGCATTTAACGGTGTAATTACTATATTATAACTGTGTTGTTCAGACCCATAATATTCTCTGAGAACATTTAAGCAATCGGTACTTTCCAGTTTCTTGCTTATATCAGTAACTAACTTATCATAGTAACCTTTATGTTCATTATAAAAAGCATCAAAATTAGTTACTTCCTTGAAATCCCTTAGTTGTTCTATAAATTCATCTACTTTTTTATTTCCTCCTGATCTTAAAATAACATCTTGATTAACCTTTAGTTTTTCATCCACTACCTCAATATCATCTGAAATACAAAGCATAAGATTTGTTGGTACATGGTATGTAAATCCTCTATTGCTAAGTTTTTCATATAATGAAATTACTGGATGATTTTTATGTCCTGAAAAAAATTTATCTATATCTTCTTTATAATCAGATTCTTTATTTGTTATCATATAATCTTTATATTTAAAATCAGCTAAATATTGAACTACTGATAACAATTCTATTTTATAATCAACATAAACATTTAGTTTTACATCCTCTTTCAGTTCATCACCTAACAATGAATTAGTTTCCTCATTATTACAACCTATAAATAAACCCATTAACAATACTGTTATTAGAAATATCACAAAAAATTTTTTCATCCCTCTACCCCTTTATTGATTTAATATTTGCAATTACTATGTATGTATTTTATAGTAATTATATCATATATTGCTAATTAGTTCTGGTTTTTTCACATTATTTAGCAATATTTATCAATAAATTGTATAGATTTGGGCTTTAAAATTAACATTCAATTTCTTGCATTATTTAACTCTTCTTTTGGTTAACCAAATACTATTGTACTTATATCATAAATTAAAATAATCAAAAATCCTACAAATATAGCAACATCCGCAATATTAAATATAGGCACTTTTTTAAATTTTGATTTAATGTATAAGAAATCTATTACATATCCGTATTTTATTCTATCTATTAGATTTCCTAATGCCCCAGCAATAATTATCGCTAAACCTAATCTAATACTAAATTCATTTTGTTCAAAACAAAAAACAAGAAATAACAATACGATTATAGATATAATAGTCATAATAATTAGGAATTTTCTCTTATTCTTCAAAACTCCATATGCCGCGCCGTAATTATAAACTTTTACAAAATATAATTTTTTGTATATATGAATCTTTTCATTTTGGTAGAGTTCTCTATCTACCATTTTTTTTGATATCTGATCAATTAAAATAATAATTATACCTACTATAACATATAACATTTAAACACACTCCAAATTCTTTTATATGTAATATATAATATTCTAATACATTTTATTTTATTATTTATTAACAAAATATTCAACCAAATTTTTCAAATAGCATATTTAATATATTTTCCTATAAATTATAAATGACTGTCTCAAATACATTTTGAGACAGTCATTTAAACAATACTCTAAAATTATTCTAAAATCATCTCTTCACAAGGTATATCAGTAACTACTCCCATTCTTTCTAATCCTTCTTTGTAGTTATATGGAGCATAAATACTTACAACTAATAATATATTTATTATCATAAATACTACATATAATCTAATAGCTGAACCTTTTCCTTTTTCATATTTATTTAATAGTGTAAATATTCCTGCTATTACTGCAATCACTAAACTTATCCATATATAATCAAATTTATTTCCAATCAAATTTGGTAAATCAAAAGACCATATTTGAGCTAATAAACTTAGTACTATTGGCACTATAACAATCCATACATTATCAAGGAATTTGTCTCTCTTAATAAACCACCAAATAACAAAGAATATTATTCCTGGAACAAACCAGAATATTTCATAGAAAAAAGTAACAAATGCTACAATAAAATTTTGAACAATTCTATAAAGTCTATTGTAAAAAGTTCTCATACCTACATTTTCACCAAATAAAACATTCGAACTCATCATCATAAAATCATTATTCTCTATCCATCCTATATATTGATGGTTGTCATATTGGTCTATCATAGGATTTATCATAGGTGATGCTTTACTATTTCTCCTTATAACTTTATCTCTAAATAGTATACCCTCTTTAAATTTTAAAAGAAATACGTAATTATCGCCAATATATACATTTCCATTTATAGTAGCAAATAAACTATCTCCTTCTGAAATTTCATTTGCTAAACTAATAGTATCATGGTGTTTTAATAACGCTCCATAATCATCATGAATATCTAGCTCTTTAGGTTTTAATTTTACAGTATTCTTATCGTGTATATTAAATGACACATAATAATCCTGCTCATTAAAATTATAGAACAAATATCCATAATTATTATCAATACCTAGCTTATAATCAGTAATATTTAAAGAATTTTCAAGTTCTTTTTCTAGTAGTATATCTCCTTGTGTATTAATAGCTAAATGCTTTAATTGATTGTTTTGCTTTACAACTACATGAATAACACCACTTGTATCAATTTTAAAAGCTGCATTTTTAATGTTTTTCAGCCCAATTCTTTTTTCAGTATTATCAACTTTAATGATAATTTCATTATTGTTAAATGCAGTTATATAATTTTTATTATTTACATTAAATACTTCATAACTATTTATATTATCAAGTACCAATTTAGGAGTTTCCTCGTCTAAAACATATATTTTATTATCTTCTTTATAATAAACATCGTTATTAAGAAGTTTGAAATCTTTGTTAATGTCATCAGTAATTTTTTGATTACTAATTTTCTTACCATAACTATTAAAGATATATTTATATACACCATCTTTCTTTCCAAGTAAAGCAGTTATGTCATCCTTTACATTCACATCTATTATATTATTACAACTACCCAATAAATCCACATTGGTTCGCCAAGGGGCAATTCCAGAAATTTGTTTAATTTCTTCATCCCATAGGTAATTATTAAATATCAGAATACTAATTATTGCAATAAGAACAATAACAATAGTAAAAATTGATTTTCCTAAATATTTTTCTTTCAGCTTTTCATCTTTTCTAAGTTTTTTTATTATAAACATAAATACAATAACTATAATTATGAGCATAGCAATAATAATTGGAATTACATATGAAATTTGTTTCTGTTTTTCACTTATGTTTACTTTATACTGATCTGAAGCTGCATAAGCATAATCGTTCATATAGCTGATTATTACGTCGCTAACCTCGCCAATTCTTGATTTATCAATATTATTAATATCATCTAAAGGTGTGTGAATTAAATCATTTGCATATTGTATTAAAGTAACAGCATCTAAACCTCTATAATTAAAACTATAATGATCACTACTTTCACTTTGTTTGTTTATACTATACTTTGTATTATTTTTTTCTAATATATCTTCAAACTCTTTTAAAAATTCTTCATTATCTGGATTACTTTCAACCGATGTGTGGATTTCTAAAGGTACATTTTCTTTAGAACCAACCATATCTACGTTTATTACCTTATATTTATCAGTACTAATCAATTGATGTCTTGTATAGTAATATGATCCTTGTAAACCGCTTTCTTCGCCATCAAAAGCAATAAATATAATACTTCTTTGTGGTTTTACTTTACTTTGACTGGATAATCTGGCTATTTCCATTATAGTACCTACACCAGATGCATTATCAAGTGCTCCGTTAAATACTGTCTTATCTGGATCAACTCCAACATGATCATAATGGGCAGTTATAAGTAAAACTTCTTCCTTTAAATTTTCATTACTACCCTCAATATATCCAATTACATTATTAGCTTTAACCATTTCAAATGTTAAATCAAAATCTATATTTATTTTATAACCTTCTTTACTGTAATTCACCAAATCATCAAAAATTTCTTGTGTTACTCTTAAATGTATAAACTTTGGTTGTGCTTTAAGTCCTTTTTTATTTCCTAAAGCAATACTTTTTTTATTAGCTACTGCATATTTAGATGGTGTAATAACAGCCTTTACGCCAGCTTCAACTAATTTTTCCCCAATTTTATAATCTATTGCTTCATTCATCAAGATAATACTATTATCTTCATTAGATTCTAAAGTAGTAGAATTTTTTAATTCAAACTTTCCTTTAACTTTTCCACCACCGGCAAAATCATATGTCGCTTCATAGAAATCTTGTCTATGCTTGTATTCTATAACAATATTGCCTTTATTATCTACGACTTGAAATTTAGGAACATTATTTATCTTTGGAACTCTTATGTCAAAACTTTGGAAGTAAGTATTATCAGCTCCTCCCGGCTTTAACCCATATTTTTCAAATTCATTTGCTATATATTCAGCAGCTAACTTATTCCCCTCAGAACCAGTCATCCTGCCTTCATATTTATCTAGTGACAATTCTTTAATATGATTATATGCATTATCCCCGTCGAACTGATCAGTGTTAATGGAATTACATCCACTTAATAAAAAAAGAATACCAACTAATAAAATTAAAAATCTTTTATTTCTCTTTAACATTAATATACCGCCCCCTTTATTCCTATATTTTGAATATTTTTCTTATTATATCACGAACGACTGAATTTTCTCAAAATTCTGAGCATGATATGTCATTTATTTAATATAATTCAGATATAATTTAATATAAATATTTCAAAATATTAAAATTTAGCTTTTTTTATGTATTTATATTGTTATAAGTTAATTTGTTAAAGTTATACTGTATTATATATGTAGATTTTGTTGAAATACAAAAGGTATACACCTTTTGTATTATAGCAAAAAACTATGACCTTTCGCAAGTCATAGTTTTTTTTCGATAGCGTTAATTTACTGTAG
>NZ_LOHE01000033.1 GCF_001559865.1 Abyssisolibacter fermentans | reverse complement strand
ACTATAGCAAGAGGGTCACACCCGTTCCCATTTCGAACACGGAAGTTAAGCCTCTTAGCGCTGATGGTACTTGGTGGGTGACTGCCTGGGAGAGTAGGACGTTGCCAGTTTATTTTTTTTTGGGGCGTTTTAGAATGGCGAACTGCGGCGTTACCATTAAAATTTTGATCAATCACGTACAGAAGTACGCTCATTCTCAAAATTTTAACGGTGCCTTGCATTTCACTCATTCTAAGACGCCTAGTTAGTTTTTGAGGTTTCATTATGTTTTTTGTAGATTAAGTTAACTGATGCGTTAAGTAGAGAACCCAAATCTATGATTTGGTGTGAATCACTTACTCCTAGGAACGAAGTGAGTAGTGAGTTACATTAATTAGAACCCAAATCTATGATTTGGTGTGAATCACTTACTCCTAGGAACGAAAGTGAGTAGTGAGTTACATTAATTAGAACTCTAATCTGTGATTTGGTGTGAGTCACTTACTCCTAGGAACGAAAGTGAGTAGTGAGTTACATTAATTAGAACTCTAATCTGTGATTTGGTGTGAGTCACTTACTCCTAGGAATGTTAGTGAGTAGGAGTTTCCTTATTATTTTTAGTTCAATCACGTACAAAAGTACGCTCTTTCACTAAAATATTTTGGTGCCTTGCATTTTACTCATTCTAAAGCGTCTAGTAGTTTTTGGTTAATTGTTTTATTTATTTTAAGAAAGGGATTGTTAAAAATTCTCACAATTAATCACGTACGGGGAAGTACGCTCATTTTCAAAATTTTAATGGTGCCTTGCATTTAACTCATTCTTAAACGCCCAGTATTTTTTGGACGTTCTTTAGGTATTACGATTTTTTTAAAGTTTAAAGGAAATATTAACAATATAAAAAATATATGTTAGAATTATTAATAATAACATTAATAGTAAAAATATCATCGCAGTAGCTTCTGGCATAACAAATGTTATTAATTTTATAAAAGGGGTGGCGTTGGTGGTTAAAAAAAATCTTATTTTTATTATTGTAATTTCAATATTATCTTTATTGGTTATTAGTTGTGGCAATAATGAAAACAGTAAAATTCAAAGCTTAGTAGAAAAAGCAGAAGTATTAGATAATAAATTTAGTGGTTATGAGATTGATTATGATGAGTATATGAGAAAAATTAAAGATGTATTTAGTAATACATATACTGAAGAAAAGCATCTAAAAAGAATGGGATTGCATGGCGATATAGATAAGGAATATTATATAAATGTATATGAAAATGGTATAGAAAAAACAATGAAATTCGTAAAAACATTAGAAAGAAATGTTGAAGTTAAGATTTCAAAAGTATATGATTTTGACGAGAATATAAAAAATGTTTTTACTATAGCAAAAATAGAATTTGAAGATGAAACTTTAAGTGAAGATGGGCCACTAATTATAACGAATAGATATTATATATCAAAAGAGGAAAATAAGTGGAAAATAACAGGACATGAAAAAATGCAACATACCAACAAATTAAGAAGTGCTAATAAGAAGGCGTTTGGAAAAGAATTGATGTTAACAACATTTAATAATGAACCAGTAGAATATGTAAAGACTATTTATCCTGATACTTTAGAATATTGAAATTTTTTTATAATACTATATACATTTGTTCATGCAAATGTACTTTTTATCATTAAATGAAAAACTATTTGATAAAAATGGTAGAAATTTAAAGGGGTGTTTTTAATGATTAAAAGAAATCTTGTTTTTATTATTGTAATTTCGATATTGTCTTTACTGTTTATTAGTTGTAGTAATGAAAATAATGAAATTCAAAGCTTAATAGAGAAAACAGAAATATTAGACAGTAAATTTAGTTGCTATGAGATTGGTTATGATGAATATATGAAAGAAATCAAAGATATCTATAGCAGTACATATACTGATAAAAAGCATCTTAAAAGAATTTTTCCTAATCCTGAGATAGATAAGGAATATTATATAGATGTATATGAAAATGGTATGGGAGAAAAAATAAAATATACAAAAATAGTAGAATGTAAAACTCAGCTTAAAATATCAAAAGTATATGATATTAAAGATAATACAAAAACTATTTATACTAAGACTAAAATAGAATTTGAAGATAAGGATTTTGGTAAAGATGGACCATTAATTATAGAGAAG
Source organism: Abyssisolibacter fermentans (assembly GCF_001559865.1). NCBI lineage: Bacteria > Bacillati > Bacillota > Clostridia > Eubacteriales > Clostridiaceae > Abyssisolibacter > Abyssisolibacter fermentans. Next base: position 33,607 of record NZ_LOHE01000033.1, on the reverse strand, counting down.
AAATATTATATATTAAAAGAAGGAAACAAGTGGAGAATAACTGGTGCTGATAGTAAGTATTATAACGAAAAGGATATTAAAAAATATGGTAACAAATTAATATTTAAAACTATTAACGATAAACCTGTAGAATACATAGAAACTATTGATCCACTTACTGCAAAACATAGTATACAAATAGTACATTGGCAGTAGTATTGTCCTAGCTGTATTAATTATCATCATTATGGTATTATATGAAAATTTTATAAATAAATGTGAGTTACAAGTTACATTTAGTATTAACTTTGAAAAAATTTCAAAATAAGAAAAGATTACATGTAGGATAAAAAAGGCTTATTAAAAAATAAGTTTTTTTATCATGCGTGTAAAAATATAAATTAATAGATACATCCCTAAAGATATTACATAATAAATAGTGTGCAGCCTTTTTTTTTAAAAGATTTTGAATAAAAGCTTTATTGACATCAAATTTCATGTGATTGCCGTGACATCAAATAAATACAAGTTGTATCTTATTATCATATATATTATAATTTAATGTATCAACAAAATTTAAAGACTTTTATATAATACTTATTGCTTATTAGCATAGAATAGATAATAAGGTGTTTGTATGATTATATAAACGGGGGTATAAGATGGATATTTATGATTTTTATAAAAGTGGGATATCATTTAGTAATTTTGTAAATCAAGATACATATGCTTACAAAGAAAAAACGTTGCAAATTTATGAAAAACTTGAATTTAATAAGTCTTTAATAGACAAAATAAAAAGTGTAACTAAAAAAATTAATATATTAATATGTGCAGAAATCTGGTGTCCTGATTGTATGATAAATGTCCCAGTAATAGAAAAAATGAGGACCTATAATACTAATATAGATTTATCAATAGTTGGTAGAGAAGGTAATGAAGCTTTTTTTGTCAGAGAAAATAATGATAAAGTAAAAATACCGACTTTTATTGTGTATGATGAGAATTTTAGAGAATTAGGAAGATTTATAGAACATCCTAGAATGATTGAGGATATTATATTAAGCGGAAATCAACCAAATATTATTGTAGCTAAAAGAAAATATAAAAAAGGAGAGTATGCACAGGAAACATTGTTAGATATTTTAAATATAATAACGGGCGATTATGATTATCCATATAACATGGAATAATATGTTATGGTCTTAGCATCAAAATTAATGGCAAATTCTAATTTAAAGCTTACTTAGAGTAAGAATGAGACTAAGTGGGTTTTTATGAATATTTGCTGTAAATATTTATTTCTTATAGCTGTAAGAACAAAAACATAGATAATTAATATTTTTTTGATGGAATACATGATGGAAATTATTGATTTAAAAAATACATATGAGGTGGCATTTTAATGAAAAAGAGTATAAAAAATTTAGCAAGTTTTTTTGTAATATGTAGTTTATTAATAACTACATTTAGTTACCCTGTTCATTGTGAAACAGATAATATAAGTAGTGATCTAGATAATTCAGTTGTTGATTATGATTATTTAAAACAGCCTCAAGTGAATTGGGAAGCATATAAAGAAAAAGTTGAAGTTAGGGGAATTTATGTAACTGCTAATAGCTTGGGAAATAAAGCAAGTTTTGATAGATTATTAGGTATTGTAAAAAATACAGAAATAAATGCTATGGTAATTGATATCAAAGAAGATTTAGGAATACTTGCATATAAACCAGATATCGAGTTTGTTAAGCAAAATGGATTAGATAAAAATACAAAAGTTAGAAATTTCTACGACAGAATTGAGACATTGAAAAAGAATAATGTATATCTAATTGCAAGGATAGTTACATTTAAAGACACGAATGCGGGCAGTAAAAGACCAGATTTAGCTATAAAAACGAAGAGTGGTAGAGTGTGGAGAGATAATAAGGGTAATGTGTGGTTAAACCCATTTAATGAGCAAGCATGGGAATATCCGATAAGTATTGCTGCTGATGCTGCTTTGAATGGCTTTAATGAAATTCAATTTGATTATGTAAGATTCCCAACAGGGGGGAATAAAGGTAGTATTAGTTATGGACAAGCAGAACAAAGTATGACAAAAGCTGATGCTATATCTGGATTTTTAAAAAAAGCAAGAGAAGAACTAGAACCTTTAGGAGTATATGTTTCAGCAGATATTTTTGGTGACATAATTAATAACAAGAATGATTCAGGGATAGGACAAAATTTGGAGATGCTTGCAGGAGCTACAGATATATTATGTCCAATGGTTTATCCATCTCATTATGCAATGGGTTCTTATGGGGCTAAATATCCAGATTCTCAGCCGTATACAATAGTTTATAATGCTATGAAAAGAGCTAAAGATAGAATTGATAAGTCTGATAATTCAAGAAAAGCGATATTAAGACCTTGGTTACAAGATTTTTCAGCTACTTGGCTAAAAAAAGACTATGGGAGTAATTGGATTCCATATAAAGAGCCGCAAATTCAGGCTCAAATAAAAGCTACAAAAGATGCAGGATTAAATGAGTGGATTTTCTGGAATGCCAGCAATAGATATACTGTTAATGCTTTTAAAAATCTAGAACAATAGTATTAAAATTCTAATAAATGATGTAATATATAAAAGCGGAGTAAGGCATAGATTTATGCTTATTCTGCTTTATTAATGCTAGTATTTTTAATATATATAGAAATTTATTTTTGACATCTAATTGACATGGTGATACAATATATTGGTGCAATAATAATATGGAACACAATATATTGTAATAAATCATAAGTTAAGGTTAATATTATTATATTAGAATGACTTGTTTCTATAATACATAGGAACTTGTAAACCACTGAAATTATGTATACATATATTTTCCGTTATGTATTTTAGCAGAATCTAAGTTAAGATTATTTAAATTTTAGATTTTGTTTTTAATTTCTTTTGAGTGATGGAGGGTTTTGAATGGTCAAAGTGATAAAAAGAAATGGTAATTTAGTTGATTTTCATGATTTCAAGATTATTAACGCTATAGAAAAAGCTATGACAGAAACAAAGCTAGGAGTAGATAATAATCTTAGCAAACAAATTACGAATAGAATTAGTAGCAGCATTAATAATAAAGATGTAATAAATGTAGAGGAGATACAAGATATTGTAGAAGAACTTTTAATGGAGAGCTCTAGAAAGGATGTAGCTAAGAGGTACATAATATATAGAGAAGAACAGAATAAATTGAGAAATGCTATTAAGAAAAAAGAAGACAGATTATTATCTGATGAATTTATAAGCAAATACAAACACAAAGCGTCACCTATGAAACAATTAGGTAGTTTTGTATATTATAGGACCTATTCAAGATGGTTACCTGATCAAAAAAGAAGAGAATACTGGTGGGAAACTGTTAGAAGAGCAGTTGAATATAACTGTAGTCTAGTTCATACTACAAGAGAAGAAGCTGAAAAACTTTATGACAACATATATAATTTAAGACAATTTTTATCAGGAAGAACTTTTTGGGTTGGAAATACTAAAGTAGCTCAAAATTATCCAATGGCTAATTATAACTGTGCTTTTCAGGTCATAGAAGAGTTTGAATCTTTTAGAGATTTATTCTATTTATTAATGGTTGGTTCAGGAGTAGGAGTTAGAGTTTTAAAAAATGATATTGAAAAATTGCCAAAAGTAAGAACAGATTACGAATTAATACACATGGACTACTCACCTGTTAATATGAATGAAAGAGAAGATAGTACAAGCTTACAATTTTATTTTAATAATTCAGTTAAAATAACTATTGGTGATAGTAAAGAGGGATGGGTTCAATCATTAGATTTTTTCTTTAAAATGCTTTATAGCAATGAATACAGAAATATAAAAACTATAGTTGTAAATTATAATCACGTTAGACCAAAGGGTGAAAGATTAAAGACTTTTGGAGGTACTGCAAGTGGTCACTCGAGCTTAAAAAATATGTTTACTAAAATTGATAAAGTTATAAAGAAGAGAGGTTTAATCGAAGATAGCAATAGAGTAGAATTAAAACCTATAGACTGTATGGACGTAGCTAATATTATTGGCGAAAATGTTGTAGTTGGCGGTGTTAGGAGAACAGCTGAAATAGTATTAATGGATTCTGATGATGAAGAATGCATTGAAGCTAAATCTAATTTGTATAAACAAATAGATGGAAAATGGATAATAGATAATGAAATTGCTCATAGACAGATGAGTAATAACTCAATTTATTATACTAAAAAACCAACACGTGAAAAATTACATTGGATGCTTGAAAGAATGAGATATTCAGGAGAACCTGGATTTGTTAACGAAGTAGCAGGCGCAAAGCGTAGAACTAATATGAATGGTGTAAATCCTTGTGGTGAAATTCTACTAGATTCAAAAGGAGTGTGTAATTTAACAACTGTAAATGTTTTTGTATATGTTAAAGATGATAATACATTGGATCTAGATGGTTTATTAGAAGCTCAAAAGCTTTCAGTTAGAGCAGGATATAGAATGACATGCGTAGAGCTAGAAATTCCTAAATGGAATAGTATACAACAAAGAGATAAACTATTAGGCTGTTCGTTAACAGGATGGCAGGACATGGTTAATGCAACTAAGATGTCAAAAGAAAAAGAAGCAGAAGTTTTAAAACTTTTAAGAGATGTTGCAAATGAACAGGCAAAATTATATGCTGACGAATTAGATGGAAATGTACCACTATTAGTTACGACAATCAAACCAGAGGGTACATTAAGTCAACTTCCAACTGTATCAAGCGGGGTACATTATTCGCATTCTCCATACTATGTTAGAAGAGTCAGAATAAGTAGTTCTGATCCATTAGTGAAGGTTTGTGAAGAACTTAATTGGCCAGTATACCCAGAAGTAGGTCAAACAATAGAAGATTGTTCTACTAAAGTAGTTGAGTTTCCAGTAAAAGCGCCAAATGGAAGGACAAAGTACGATGTTTCAGCGATTGAACAATTAGAAAACTATAAATTATTTATGCAAAACTATGTAAATCATAACTGCTCAATTACAATTCATGTAAGAGATAATGAATGGGTAGCTGTAGAAGAATGGTTGTGGAATAACTGGGACGATGTAGTAGCAGTATCTTTCTTACCATTAGATGATAGTTTCTATAAGCTTTTACCATATGAAGCGATAACTGAAGAAGAATATAATAAAAGAGTAAATGAGATGAAACCATTCATACCATCATTAATAAGAAAATATGAGAAATATGAAGTAGAGTTTGATATAGGAAATGAAGGTTGTGAAAGTGGAGTTTGTCCAATAAGATAAATTAAGCAGAAAGAAAGGGATAATAAATGAAAAATAGAGGATTTGAGGTTGTTGCAGATAAACATAGAAAACATTTAGACAAGAGCATAAATATACCGAAAAGAGGAAGCAAAACATCAGCAGGTTATGATTTTTATAGCACTGAAACATTTACTTTAAAACATGGAGAAAAATTCGTTGTTTGGACTGATATAAAAGCATATATGCTAGAAGGTGAAGTATTAAATATTTATGTAAGAAGTTCAATAGGAATAAAAAAGGGGTTAGTATTAGCTAATGGTACTGGTATAATAGATCAAGATTACTATAATAATCCATCTAATGATGGTAACATTGGAATATGTCTTATAAATATTTCAAAAGAAGAAGTAACTATAGAAGAAGGAGAAAGAATTGCTCAAGCGATCTTTATTCAGTTTTTACCTGCTGATAATGGTAATTCTTTGGAAGAGAGAAAAGGTGGATTAGGAAGTACAGGAGAATAGTATTTTGTAAAAATTACAAAAGTAAATTAGTTTAGATAAATTTATTGACTAATAGAGTAAAAGTTATTATAATTAGTATCAATATATATCATAAATTTAATTAAACAATAAATCTAATGATTGGGAGAGTAAATATAGTGACTGTAAAAGCGAGCTAGAGTTTGGTGTGAGTCTAGTTACATAATTGTATTGAAGAGAGCCCATGAAGAGATTTCTCAAAAACTTATGTGAGTAGAGAAATACGGTAAAAACCGTTAAAATAAAGAGTGAAGGCATGCAAGATAGCTTTAACGAGAGTGGTAACGCGGATAAATTCGTCTCTTTTAAGAGACGAATTTTTTATGTAGCGAACCCAAATCTATGATTTGGTGTGAGTCACTTACTGCTAGGAGCGAAGCGAGTAGGAGTTTCATTTAGTATAAGTTGCTTACTCCCATTATCAAATATGTCTTAACAAGAGTGGTAACGCGTGTAAAATCGTCTCTTAATTAGGAGGCGATTTTTCTTATATACAAATAATAAGAATGCTTTTATTCTAATTTAGATTATTTTAAGAAAGGAGGAATAAAACAAATTTAGTGATTTAATGAGTTAGATAAATAAAATTAAAAAGATAATAATAGTATAATAAGGAGAGATGAAAATGAAAAATATAAAAAAATTGACAGTTCTATTTTTAATATTCACATTAGTTTTAAGCTTTGTAGCTTGTAGTAACGAAAAAGACATTTCAAAGATTGATGAAATAAAAGAAAAAGGTAAGATAGTAATAGGTACTAGCGCTGCATATCCTCCATATGAGTTCCATAAAGAAATAAATGGAAAAGATGAAATTATTGGCTTTGACATCGAGATAGCAAAAGTAATTGCTGATGAACTTGGAGTGGAATTAGAAATAAAAGACATGGATTTTGGTGGACTTCTAGGAGCTTTAATGTCTAATAAAATCGATATTGTTATAGCTGGAATGAACCCAACAGAGGAAAGAAAAAAGAATGTTGATTTCACTAAAGTATATTATATAGCAAAACAGTCTGTTGTTATTAACAAAGAAAATTTTGATAAAATAAAAACAACAGAAGATTTAAAAGGGAAGACAATAGCTGTTCAAAAAGGTAGTACACAGGAAGGTATGGCTAAAGATATTGCAGAGGAAAAAAATATAAAAGCTCTAGGTAAAATATCAAACTTAATTATGGAACTATTAAATAATAAAGTAGATGCAGTAATAGTAGAAGAACCAGTAGCAAAATCTTATATTCAAAAAAATCCGTCTCTTTGTTTGTCAACGGTAGAATTACAGACAGGAGATAGTGGGTCAGCAATAGCTATAAATAAGGGAAATGATGATTTAGTAAAACTTATCAATAGCGTTTTAGATAAATTAATTGAGGAAAATAAAATAGAAAAGTTTGTAATAGATTCTACTCAATTAGTAGAGGAGTAATTATTATATTACTTTATTTGAAAAAAGTATTGACTATATATTAGCTTGGAGTTATAATCTTTATGTTTGAAAAAAGACTGTTAATAGCTTCAAGCTATTATTTTGCTAAATATATAAATAAGGTTTAGTTTTGGTAATATAGTTATATGCAATTTTTATAAGAATAATAGTTAGTAACAATTAATTAGTGCATATGATGAAGCTTTACTTACTTAGCAGTATTATACATACTAGGAGATGGTAAAATGATAAAAAAAATAGAAGTTGCAGTCATTGTTTGTTTTTCTATAGTTATGTTATTTATAATACCAATATTACATAATTGTAGAAAAAATAATAATGAGATGGTTATTGATAATATGCTTCAAAAGGAAGCATTGTTTTATGGTATGGATATTAAAATAGATGAAACTGTTGAATATGAAAAAGCAAATAATAATTTAGAAGAGTCAGCTTTTTTTTGGGGCATACCAAAGGAATTTGTAAAATATGATGCTCTAACAAACAAAACAGTAGCTCTAAATTCATATTATTTAAAATAAAACTCCTGCTAACTTAGTAGCAAGAGTAACCATTTGCAAATATTAAAGATTTTTGATTTCACCTTAAAATAAAAATAAAGAGCCTAATGTGCTCTTTATTTTTATAATACATACGAAATTATAAGATTTAAAAATATATATTATTTTCGTTATGTATATAAATATTAATAAAGAATTTATTTTTTTAACACTTCTTTTAATTTTTCTATAAATAGCTTATTTTGTTCCATAGTTCCTATAGAAACTCTTATCCAAGTTCCCATCATAGGTCTAATGATCATGCCGCGCTTTTGTAGCTCTAAGAATACTTGTTGAGCGTCTTGCTCAACATTAACAAAGATATGATTAGTTTCTGATTTTGGGTATTCAAAGCCCATTTTGTCAAATTCAGAATATAAATATTCTTTACCTTGTTTATTAAGTTCATAGCATTTTTTCACAAAATCTTCATCTTGTAAGGCAGCTAATGCAGCAGCTTGAGCAAATCTATTAACGTCAAATGGACATCTTATTTTATTAATATTAGCTATAATTTCTTCTGATGAAATAGTATAACCAACTCTTAAAGAAGCTAATCCATACATTTTAGAAAATGTTTTTAGAATTATTAAATTGGAGTAGTCTTTTAAAAGATTTACACTATTTTTTGGATAATCATCTCTTGTTACATATTCGTTGTATGCTTCATCGTATATAACAATGACATTACTAGGTACTTTTTTTAAAAAGTTTAATATTTCATTTTCGGTAACCATTGTACCAGTTGGATTATTTGGATTACAAAGCCATATAATTTTTGTTTTAGGTGTTATTTTTTCTAAAATACCATCAAGGTCATAAGTCCAATTTTTAAGAGGAACAATTACTGGGATTCCACCCATCATTTTAGTTGTAGCTATATATCTAGGAAATGTTATGTCAGCCATAATAATTTCATCACCATGATTTACAAATGTTTTGGCTATCATATCAACCATTTCATCAGAACCAGCACTTGGTAAAACTTGTGTAGGCTGAACATTAAATTTTTTGCTTATTGCATTTTTTAGTTCTGTACAATTACCATCAGGATATAAAGCAAATTCATCCATGACTTTTTTTAGTGCTTCTTTAACCTTTGGAGAAGCTCCAAGTGGGTTTTCATTAGAAGCCAATTTAATGACATCAGTTAAACCATATTCTCTTTTAACATCTTCTATAGGTTTTCCTGGTTTGTAAGCTACTAAATCTTTTATTTCCTTTCTGAAAGATATAGACATTTTATAAACCCCCTTTTTATTTATAATCTATATGAAATTAATATTTTATCAACTAGATTATTCATAGAGAATTAAATATTATATAAATAAATTAATGTTAATATGAATAATTAAGGTTTAATATAATTTCCTTATATAGATTTTAAACAAAGTCTTCTTTAAACTAAATAATAAAGACTTTTTTGTCGATTTTTAAAATTTATTCTAACTACCTAAAGTGGTGTTTTAGCTTAGCTAAATAATGTGATTTAATATTATTTAACTAGCAAAAACATATTAAAAACATAGCTGATTTATAATCTATTATTATTGTAACATAGTTTTTAAATAATAATAGCAAAAATTAACAAGGTAATGAGAGATAAACAAAGGAATTTAAATTTAATATATGGAAAACATGCATATTATAACAATCTATAGTATAAAATATTGTAGTCAATAAACTATAAAATATTTGCAACAATATTCGCAGTAAAAAATTTTTTACATTTCATTTTTATTGTGTTAGTTATAAATTGATGAAATTATCAACAAAAAAGTATAAAAAGAGTTCAATAAAAAAAGGAATTTTACTATTATTATAGAATAATATTATTATTCCATCAAAAAATCAACACTTTATTATAAAGCGGTAAAACATAAAAAAAGGATGTACCAAATATAATGCATATCGAGGGGGAATTATTTATGAAAAATTATGGTGCTGACAAAATAAGAAATGTTGCTTTATTAGGACATGGAGGAAGCGGAAAAACAACATTAACAGAGGCATTGTTATTTTCAATAGGTAGTATAAAGAGAATGGGAAAAGTTGAAGAGGGAACTACAATTTCTGACTATACAAAACAAGAAAAAGATAGACAGGTTTCAATTAGCACATCCTTAATACCAATAGAATGGCAAGAGCATAAATTTAATGTTTTGGATACTCCAGGATATTTTGATTTTATTGGGGAAGTGTATAGTGCATTAAAAGTAGTTAGAGGAGCAGTTATTGTAGTAGATGCTTCAGCAGGTATAGAAGTCGGAACTGAAAAATCATGGAAGTACACTAGAGAAAGAAACTTACCAACTATAATCTTTGTTAATAAAATGGATAAGGAAAACGTAAACATAGACAAGATTATCAATGAATTAAGAGAGAAATTTGGCAAATCAATAGTACCTTTCCAAATGCCAATAGGTTCAGCGGACAATTTCAAAGGATTGGTAAATATAGCAGATATGAAAGCTAAAATCTTTGAAGGAAAAAAAGCTGTGCAGTCAGAAGTTCCAGCTGATATGATGGATCAAGTAAATCCATTTAGAGAGATGTTAGTAGAAGCTGTGGCAGAGAGTAATGATGAACTTTTAGAGAAGTATTTTGAAGGAGAAGAATTTACCATAGAAGAAATTCATAAAGGATTAAGAGAAGGTGTATTACAAGGTAAATTAATTCCTATATTATGTGGTTCATGTTCAAAAGAAATAGGTATGAATGAACTATTGAATCTAATTTATGAATATATGCCTTCACCAGCAGATGAAAAAAAATGTGTAGGTGTTAATCCGAATACAGAAGAAGAAGTAGAAAGAAAAATAGATACTAATGAACCTTTTTCAGCAATGGTTTTTAAAACTATAGCTGACCCTTATGTTGGACAAATTTCATTATTTAAAGTTGTTTCAGGAGAGGTAAAGAAAGACGATGAGGTTTTAAATACTAATAAAGATGAGAAAGAAAAGATGGGTACTATATTTGTTTTAAGAGGTAAAGAGCAAATTGAAATGACAAAGATGACTGCGGGAGATATCGGGGCAGTAGCTAAGCTTAATAATACAAATACTGGAGATACATTATGCTCTAAAGATGCACCTATTAAATTTGATAATATAGAGTTTCCTCAACCAACTTTATTTATGGCTGCTTATCCTGTTAGTAAAGTAGACGAAGATAAAATGGGTCCAGCTTTACAAAGACTAAAAGATGAGGATGTAACATTTTCTGTTAATAGAGACAAGGAAACAAAAGAGTTATTAGTTGGAGGTCAGGGATATAAACAAATAGAAGTTATTAAATCAAAGCTTAAAGATATATTTGGAGTAAATATTGAATTACAAGATCCAAAGATTGCATATAGAGAAACAATAAAAGGTACATCTGATGTACAAGGTAAACACAAGAAACAATCTGGTGGTGCAGGACAATATGGTGATGTATATATTAAATTTGCGCCTTCAAATGAAGTATTTGAATTTGAAGAAAAGATATTTGGTGGTTCTGTACCAAGAAACTATATACCAGCAGTTGAAAAGGGATTAAGAGATTGTGTCAAAAAAGGAGTACTTGCAGGTTATCCTGTTGTTAATATAAAAGCTACATTATATGATGGCTCATATCATCCAGTTGATTCAAATGAAATGGCGTTTAGAATGGCGGCATCAATAGCATTTAAAAAAGGTGTCGAAAAGGCTAAGCCTATTCTGTTAGAGCCAATTATGAAAGTAGCTATCAATATTCCAGAAGAATATATGGGCGATATAATGGGAGATATGAATAAGAGAAGAGGGAAAATACTTGGTATGGAGCAGTTACAAGACGGGAGTCAATTAGTAGCAGCAGAAGCTCCAATGTCAGAAATGTTTAAATATACAATAGATCTTAAGTCCATGACTCAAGCAAGAGGAAGCTTTACAATGGAATTTGAAAGATATGATGAAATTCCTGCTAATCTTAGTGAAAAAATAATAGAGGAAGCAAAAGCAGAAAAAGAATAGTATAGTATAAGCCGTCAAAAATTTGACGGCTTTTTATAAATTTTTAATGTGAATGAATTGGGTTATTTTGGTCTATTAATTACAAATAAAGGGGAGTATATATGAATATTAAATTAGAACCGGTAAATGAGAGTAATTATTGGGCATGTATAGAGATGCCTGAATTAGATTATGTAGCGAGCAATGTGGTGTCTCTTGCTCAAGCTTATGTATATGAAGATTGGTATCCATTCTGTATTTATAATGATGATACATTAGTGGGATTTACCCTATATGCCATTGATCATGAAGATAAAGATGAGTATTGGATGGTTAGATTATACATAGCAAAGGAACATCAAAATAAAGGATATGGCAAAGAAGCAGTAAAGAAATTAATAAAACTTGTTAAAGATAAATATAATTGTAAGAAATTTCATACGAGTACAGAACCAGAAAATAAAAGAGGACTACATGTATATGAAAGCATAGGGTTTAAAAGGACAGGACGAATCGAAGATGAAGAAGAAATATTAGTATATGAGTTTAATGATTAATAATAGTACTATCAAAAGGATTGTCTAAAATCTTTTAGTTTTTAGATAATCCTAAGTTTAAAATGGTGTAATAATATAATTAAAGAATATATTAAAAATGTTTGAAATTTATTGAAATTGGATATAAAATATTATAAAGGTCAAAGAAAGTCAAAGTCGAAAGAGGTGATTTAATGACAAAAATTAGTGATACTATCGAGACTTTCATTAAAGCTTTACTTTCAGAAACAAATAAAAATTCTGTTGAAATACAAAGAAATCATTTAGCACAGAGATTTAACTGTGCCTCGTCGCAAATCAATTATGTACTATCTACACGATTTACTAATGATAGAGGTTATTATATTGAAAGCCGAAGAGGTGGTGGTGGGTATATAAAGATTGTGAAGGTTAATATTAATAATAATAAAAATATTCAAGATGTAATATTAAATAAAATAGGAAACTCAATTACTAAAGACAATGCTTACAGAATTATTGATAATTTAATAGATCAATCAGTAATAACACATAGAGAATGTAACTTGATGAAAGCAATTTTGTGTGACAGAGCTTTAAATATTATGCCTGAGTATAGAAACTACTTAAGAGCAAGCATATTAAAGGAAATGTTATTATCATTATTAAGAGAATAGGAGGTAGTAATATGCTGTGTAGTGAATGTGGAAAAAAGACAGCTACAATACATTTAACCAAGATTATTAACGGAGAAAAAACAGAACTACATTTATGTGAAGATTGTGCTAAGAACAATAAATATTTAGAAGATCATTTTAATGATTCACCGCTATTATTTAATCAATTTTTCACAGGATTAGTAGATAATAATGGTGAAGAGTCTATAAAAAAGAAATATACTGATATTATTCAATGTCCAAGATGTGGTATGACGTACGATCAATTTAGGAAAATAGGTAGGTTTGGTTGTCCCAAGTGTTATGAAACATTTAAATTCAAAATAAAGTCTTTATATAAGAGACTTCATGGACATGAAGAGCATATTGGGAAATTACCTCGCAAATCTAGTGGGAAAATTAAGATTGCTAAAGAAATTGACAAATTGAAAAAAGAATTAGATATAGTAGTGAGTAAAGAAGAATTTGAACAGGCAGTTATTCTAAGAGATAAAATAAAAGAACTTAATCAAAAGCTTGAAGGATGTAAATAGACCTGATTATTCATATAACGTTGAATAATCTGCTGTAAGTTTCTGAATTAGAAGATTTCAGTGAATTCGAAGGCATACCGAGTTGGTACGTCGAGAATTTAATGGATTTTTTCTAAACAGAAGGATACAGTAGAGTATTTAATTTTCTATGAATAATCTGGGAATAGGGTGGTGATTTTATGAGTAAGTGGCTTGAAGGAGAAGGAAGCGATAAAGATATTGTTATAAGTAGCAGAATAAGACTCGCTAGAAATATAAAGGAATATAAATTTCCTCATATGTTAGATGATAATACTTCAAGTGAAATCATAGAAAAAGTTAAAAAATCAGTGGATAATGAAAAAAGAGTTTTTAATGAGTGTAATTTTCATCAGCTAAAGGATATGAATATAATACAAAAAAATTCATATGTGGAAGAACATTTAATTAGTAAAGGGTTAGTCAAAAATAGTGACAAAAGTGCATTTATAATAGATAATGATGAAAAACAAGTAGTAATGGTTAATGAAGAAGATCATATAAGAATACAAGTATTATTGCCTGGATTTAATTTTGAAAGAGCTTGGCAAATATGCAGTTCAATGGATGATGCTATTGAAAAAAATATAAATTACGCATTTGATGAAAGATTAGGTTATTTAACTGCTTGTCCTACTAATGTGGGAACCGGCTTAAGGGTTTCTGCAATGGTTCATTTACCATGCTTGGTTTTGACAAGGCAGATAAACAAAATTTTGCAAGCAGTTTCTCAAATAGGAATTACAATAAGAGGTTTATATGGAGAAGGTACAGATATATCAGGCAATATATTTCAAATTTCAAATCAAATAACTTTAGGAGAAACAGAAGAAGAAATTATTCAAAAGCTTAAAAATATTGTATTGCAAATATTATCAAAGGAAAGAATATCTAGAGAAATGATTTTAAGCAAAGGAAAAATAGCAGTAGAAGACAAAGTTTTTAGGGCATTTGGCGTGTTGAAAAATGCAAGAATTATTAGTTTAAACGAAGCAATGAAGTTGTTATCAGACATTAGAATGGGACACGCAATGGGATTAATTGGTAATATGGACTATTTTACAATTAACAAATTAATGATTGAAGTACAGCCTTTTACTATACAAAAAAATAATTATACAAGCTCAAATCAACATGAAATTAGTATTAAAAGAGCTGATATTTTAAGGAAGGTGTTAAATAAATAGGAGGTGAAATTTCATGGCTTTTTTTGGTAGATTTACAGAAAGAGCACAAAAAGTAATAATCTTAGCACAAGATGAAGCAAGAAGTATGCGGCACAACTATGTAGGGACAGAACATTTATTGTTAGGTTTGCTTAGAGAGAATGAAGGAATTGCTGCTAGGGCATTGGTAAATTTAGGTGTTGATTTAGATAAAATAAGAGAAGAAATCAAACAAAAAATAGGTTATGGAGAAGGCCCAAATGAACTCTTAGGCTTTACTCCACGTGTAAAAAAAGTATTTGAAATGAGTTTCTTAGAAGCAAAGAACTTGGGGCATAATTATGTAGGGACAGAACATTTATTACTGGGACTAATCAGAGAAGGTGAAGGAGTTGCGGGAGCCTTACTTAAATCTTTAGGAATAGATTTAAGCAAGGCTAGACAAGAGGTCATACAAATGTTAAGTAATGCCTACGGAAATAATGAATATAAAAAATCATCAAAGACAAGTATTAAAACACCAACATTAGATAAATATGGTAGAGATTTAAATGAATACGCAAAGGATGGAAAACTAGATCCAGTTATAGGCAGATTTAAAGAGATAGAGAGAGTTATTCAAGTTTTAAGTAGAAGAACGAAGAACAATCCTTGTTTGATAGGCGAGCCAGGAGTTGGAAAAACAGCAATAGCTGAAGGATTAGCACAAGAGATTGTAAATGGGATTGTTCCAGAAATGTTGAGAAACAAAAGAGTTATAACTCTTGATTTAGCATCAATGATTGCAGGAGCAAAATATAGAGGAGAATTTGAAGAAAGATTAAAAAAAGCAATGGAGGAAATCAAAAGTTCTGGAGATGTCATACTATTTATTGACGAAATTCATACTATAATAGGTGCAGGAGCTAGCGAAGGATCGATAGATGCTTCTAATATACTAAAGCCAGCATTAGCTAGAGGAGAATTACAGGCAATAGGAGCTACAACGCTTGATGAGTATAGAAAATATATTGAAAAAGATTCAGCATTAGAGAGAAGGCTTCAACCTATAATGGTAGAAGAGCCATCTGTTGAAGATACTATAAAAATTTTAGAAGGTTTAAGAGATAAATATGAAGCTCATCATACTGTAAAAATAAGTGATGAGGCTATTAAAGCTGCTGCAGAACTGTCATATAGATATATAGCAGATAGGTTTTTGCCAGACAAAGCAATTGATTTAATAGACGAAGCTGCTTCCAGAATCAAAATACAATCAATAACAGTACCCCCTGAGCTTAAAGAATTAGAAGAAAAGCTAAATGAATTGCTCTCAGAAAAAGAAGCATCAGTTAGAATTCAAAATTTTGAAAAAGCTGCAAAATTAAGAGATAGAGAGAAAACTTTAAAAGGTCAAATTGATTTAATGAAATCACAGTGGAAGAATAACAAAAAATCTGAAGATTTAGTTGTTGAATATGATGATATAGCTTATGTAGTTTCCAATTGGACTGGTATACCAGTTATAAAAATGACAGAGGAAGAATCCGAGAGATTATTAAATCTTGAAGAGATTCTGCATAAAAGAGTAATAGGACAAAAGCAAGCTGTTCAGGAAGTATCAAAGGCAGTTAGAAGAGCTAGAGTTGGTTTAAAAGATCCAACAAAGCCTATAGGGTCATTTATATTTTTAGGACCAACTGGTGTAGGTAAAACCGAATTAACTAAAGCATTAGCTGAAAGTTTATTTGGCGAAGAAGATGCTATGATTAGAATAGATATGTCAGAATACATGGAAAAACATTCAGTATCAAAATTAGTTGGCTCTCCACCAGGATATGTAGGATATGAAGAAGCAGGTCAGCTTACTGAAAAAGTTAGAAGAAAGCCTTATAGTGTTATACTATTTGATGAAATAGAAAAAGCACACCCTGATGTATTCAATATATTGTTACAAATCTTAGATGATGGTAGGCTTACTGACTCAAAAGGTAGAGTCGTTGACTTTAAAAATTCAGTTATAATTATGACTTCAAATGTAGGTGCTAGTACAATTAAAAAACAAAAAACTTTAGGATTTGCTGTTAGTGAAAATGAAGAAGAAGCTCAAAAAAATGAATATGAAAAAATGAAAGAAAATGTAATGGATGAACTTAGAAGAACCTTTAGACCAGAATTCTTAAATAGAATAGATGAGGTTATAGTATTCCATTCTTTAAACGAAGATCATATAAATGAGATTGTTAAGCTTATGATAATTGATTTACAAAAAAGATTAGAAAAATTAGATATAAAAATAGAGGTTACTGAGTTAGCAATGAAGCATATAGCTAAAGAAGGCTTTAATCCAGTCTATGGTGCTAGACCTTTAAAAAGATCTGTTAGAAAACTAATAGAAGATAAATTATCTGAAGAAATATTAAAAGGTGATATTGAAAAAAGTGACAATATAGTGATAGACTATAAAGGTGAGGATTTAAAATTTACAACTAAATAAAACAGATAAGGGACTAATTTAAATTTATTTTGAGTTAGTCCTTTTAGGGGTTGTTAAAAAATTTTATTTTGAATTGCTACAAAAGTTTGTGGAATTATATAATTATATTGCTAGACAATGTTTTAGTAAAATATATTTTTGGTACTAAAGGTATAAAATAATATTTAGACATTGAATAGCTTTTGGGAGAGGAATATTAGTGGCGAAAATAAAGAAGAAATTTGTATGTCAAGAATGTGGTTACGAAACTCCAAAATGGATGGGACGTTGTCCGTCATGTAATCAGTGGAACACATTAGTTGAGGAAATTGTTGAAAAAAATAGAGGTTATGAAACAGGTGTAAAAAGTTCAGAAAAAAAACTTAAAAAACTTATGAATGTAAATACTAATGAAGAAGAGAGATTGTCAACAAATATTAACGAACTTAATAGAGTATTAGGAGGAGGAATTGTAAAAGGTTCTTTAATATTAGTGGGAGGAGATCCTGGTATAGGAAAATCAACATTATTACTACAAATGGCTAATAATGTTTCACTATCTAATCAAAAAGTTTTATATGTGTCTGGTGAAGAATCTGATAAACAAATTAAAATAAGGGCAGATAGATTAAAAGTTAATACAGATAACCTATATATTTTAGCAGAAAATAATATTACAATAGTTAATAGCATAGTAAATAAATTAAAACCAAATGTCATAATAATTGATTCTATTCAAACTGTTTATAGTCCAGATATAACATCTGCTCCTGGTAGCGTAAGTCAAGTAAGAGAAGTTACAGCTGAATTAATGAGGGTATCAAAGAATAACGATATTGCAACATTTATTGTGGGACATGTTACAAAATCAGGTGCTATCGCAGGACCGAGAGTGCTTGAGCATATGGTTGATACTGTTTTATATTTTGAAGGTGAAAGACATAATACCTATAGGATGCTGAGGGCAGTTAAGAATAGATTTGGTTCAACAAATGAAATTGGTATTTTTGAAATGAGAAATACAGGATTGACAGAAATTAAAAACCCGTCTGAAGTTCTTCTTTCTGGAAGGCCAGATAATGCATCTGGAACAATTGTAGTACCGTGTGTAGAAGGGACGAGACCAATGCTATTAGAATTGCAATCATTAGTTAGTCCTACAATTTTTGGTATGCCTAGAAGGGTTGCTACTGGCATAGATTATAATAGAGTAGTATTATTAATGGCTGTTTTAGAAAAAAAAGTAGGAATACAGATGCAAAATATGGATATTTATGTTAATATAACAGGTGGGATACAAATAAAAGAAACAGCTGTAGATTTAGGAGTAATTTGTGCTGTGACATCAAGCTTTAAAGATAAGCCAATCAATACAGATACTGTTGTAATTGGCGAAGTTGGCTTAACTGGAGAAATAAGAGCTGTTAGCATGATAGATAAAAGGTTAACTGAAGCAAATAAGCTTGGTTTTAAAAAGGCTATTATTCCACAGGCAAATATAAAGGGGTTAAATCTTGGAAAAGAAAATATCAAAATAGTAGGAGCATCTACTATAAGAGAAGCATTAGAAATAGTTTTTGGAGGTTAAACATAAGTATGACTTATAAAGAGTATGAATATAATGAAATTTACAATTGCATAAAAATGTTAGCACCTGGAACAACTCTAAGAGAAGGATTAGAAAATATATTAAAGGCAAAAACTGGAGCACTAATAGTAATAGGAAATGGAAAAGAGGTTATGGAAGTTGTTCAAGGTGGGTTTAATATTGATTGCGAATTAACACCAGCACAACTATATGAATTAGCAAAAATGGACGGTTCAATAGTTTTAAGTGATGACGTGAAAAGAATATTATATGCAAATGCTCAGTTAACACCAAATCCTGAAATTAATTCTATGGAAACAGGCATAAGACATAGAATAGCAGAAAAAGTTGCTAAACAAACTGGACAATTAGTGATTTCTATTTCACAAAGAAGAAGTATTATAACGTTATATAAAGGTAATTTCAAATTTGTTCTCAATGATGTGAGTAAAATACTAATTAAAGCTAACCAAGCAGTACAAACATTAGAAAAATATAAAGCTGCATTGGTTCAATCAATGAATAATCTTAGTGCTTTAGAATTTGAAGATTTAGTCACAGTTTATGACGTAGTTAAAGTATTACAAAGAACAGAAATGGTTATGAGAATAGTGGTAGAAATAGAAAAATATATCTTTGAATTAGGTAACGAAGGAAGATTATTAAACATGCAGATGGAAGAACTAACAAATGGTGTTTTAGAAGATAGAAAAAATGTAATTAAGGATTATTGTTATACAGAAGAAATGAATACTGTTTCTAATATAAAAGAAAAGATACGACGATTGACTTCTGAAGAGTTGTTAGATTTATCATATATTGCAAGGATTCTAGGTTATCATGATGGATTAAATGCATTAGATGAAAATATATCACCTAAGGGTTATAGAATACTAAGTAAAATTCCTAGATTACCAAATAGTGTTTTACAAAATGTAATAAACGAATTTGGTTCATTACAAAAAATCATAAGATCATCGATATCTCAATTAGATGAAGTAGATGGTATTGGAGAAGTAAGAGCTAAAATGATAAAGGATGGGTTAAGAAGATTTCAAGAGCAATCTATCTTTGATAGACATATGTAAGTGTGAAATATGGTCATAATTATATTTAATGTTAAATATTGAATTTGAATTATTAGTAAATTGAAAAGTAATTAAAAAAACAAATTGACACCAAATATAATATGTGGTAAAATACTAATTTGACAATTAAATCACCTTGCTGTATACTTATGATATAAGTGTTTTCATTGATTGGAGGTTATGCCATGTTTAATATTGGTGATAGGATAGTTTACCCCATGCATGGGGCTGGGATAATTGTAGGTATAGAAGAAAAAGAAGTATTAGGCAAGAAAAGAAAATATTACATCATGAAGATGCCTATGGGTGATATGAAAGTTATGGTTCCTATAGATAGCGTAGAAGATATCGGTATAAGAGAAATTATTAATAATGAAGAAGTAGAACAAGTATTTGCAGTATTATCAGATAATCAATCTAAGATGACTCAAAATTGGAATAGAAGATATAGAGCAAACATGGATAAGATTAAGAGTGGAGACATTTACGAAATAGCTAGCGTTGTCAGAAATTTAATAATTCGAGATAGAGAAAAGGGTTTGTCTACAGGTGAAAGAAAGATGCTTAACAGTGCAAAACAAATGTTGGTTAGTGAGATAGTTTTAGCAAAAGATATTGATGAATTTGAGACAGAAAAAATGATCGAAGAAATGATACAGTAGCGTCTTTGTGGCGCTATTTTATGTTAAAAGTATATTACAATTATCTTAAATAGTTGACATTCAAACAAAAAAAGTGGAAGATATGTTATAAGATTTACTACATTGGGAATAAATAAATATAGGAGGTGATTAAGTAATGGTCAATAAAATAATTAAGGCAATATTGACATTATTAGGTATACCAATAGGACTTGGAATTGTAGCTTTAATAACCGAAGTATTTGACTTTAAGTTTGCACAAAATAATAATTATCTTTTATATATCTATGTTGGAGCTGGGTTAATAGGGGGATTAATTTTATTTTTATCTTCATCAGGTATTATAAGATTATTTAATAGTATTGTAAATAAAGCTGAGGGAGAACTACAAAAAATTCCTGCATCAGATATAATATTAGGGTCTAGTGGTTTAATAGTAGGGCTTATTATAGCATACCTATTGAGTATTCCAGTGTTAAATTTAAGTGTACGTATACCTTATGTAGGTGGAGTATTATCTACTTTATTATACATTTTGTTAGGTTATTTAGGAATGAGTGTGACAACCAAAAAAAGAGAAGATTTTTCGAACATATCTAACATTTTTAAGAAAAACCAAAATAAATCGAAAAATACAGTAGTAGAAAGTCACAGAATAAAGCCAAAAGTATTAGATACCAGTGTAATTATTGATGGAAGAATATCAGATATTTGCGAGACTGGATTTATAGAAGGACCTTTAGTGATACCTGAATTTGTACTAGAAGAACTTAGACACATAGCTGATTCTTCGGATTCTTTAAAGAGGACAAGAGGAAGAAGAGGGCTTGATATATTAAATAAAATACAAAAAGAAATCAACATAGAAGTGATCATACATGATAAAGATTTTGATGATATAGCAGAAGTTGATAGTAAGTTACTAAAACTTGCACAAGTAATTGATGGTAAAGTTGTAACAAATGATTTTAATTTAAATAAAGTTGCAGAGTTTCATGGTGTAGAAGTGTTGAATATTAATGAACTTGCAAATGCTGTTAAACCAGTTGTTTTACCTGGTGAAGAGATGGTCGTAATGGTAGTAAAAGATGGAAAAGAATCTGGGCAAGGAGTTGCGTATTTAGATGACGGAACTATGATAGTAGTAGATAGTGGTAGAAAACATATTGGCGAAACAATAGGAGTAATGGTTACTAGTGTACTTCAAACAGCAGCAGGCAGAATGATATTTGCAAAGCCAAAGTATATGGTAGATAAAGCAGTATAAGATAAAGGGCCTGTCTCAAAATGGCAAATTTCTGCGTTATTGAAATTTACTCATTTTGAAACAGCCCAATGAGACGACTTGGAAAAGCATTTTGAGGAGATGTGTCAAAAAATATGATACATCTCTTTCTGATTTTTTGTATTAGTTAATTAAATAGTAAAAATCGAATTAATATAAATTTCTTTATGTAGCTAAATATACAATAAGATTAGCTTTAAAATTACAGTATTATCATATAGAATTTATATATAAATTCATTTATAATTATGAAGAGGTGATTTTGTGGCATATAGAGATAAATATATTTCTGCCATAATAGTAGCGGCAGGCAGTGGTAAGCGTATGAAAAGTAATATTAGTAAACAATTTATAAAGATAGATAATAAACCAGTTCTCACTCATACAATAGAAAAATTTCAAAACAACGAATTTATTGATGAAATAGTACTTGTATTAAAAGATACTGATGTAGAATATTGCAGAAATAATATAGTAGATAAATACAAGCTAAATAAAATAAAAAAACTTGTAGTAGGTGGTAGAGAAAGGTATAAATCAGTACATGAAGGTTTGAAGAATGTCAGTAAAAAATGTGATATTGTGTTAATTCATGATGGAGCAAGACCGAATGTGTCCCAGGAAATAATACAAAGGAGTATTATGGAAACAATTAAGCATAAAGCTTGCGTTATTGGAGTTCCTGTAATAAATACCATAAAAATAGTGAATGAAAATGGTGAAATTACCAGCACTCCGCAAAGAAAATCTATTTGGAATGCACAAACACCACAATGTTTTGAATACAAACTTATTCTAGATGCCTACAATAAAGCAGTAAACAATGAAATCGAATTTACTGATGATAGTATGCTTATGGAGAAATTAGGACATAAAGTAAAGATGGTTATGGGTGACTATAATAATATAAAAATTACTATTCCACAAGATATAAAATTAATCAAAGCAATTAATGATGATAAAGACTGTGATGGAGGGATGAATTTTAATATGAGAGTAGGTTTGGGTTATGATGTGCATAAGCTTGTAGAGGGAAGAAAGCTTATATTAGGAGGCGTCCAAATAGATCATTCAAAGGGGTTATTGGGTCATTCTGATGCAGATGTCTTGTTACATGCGTTAATGGATAGTATGTTAGGAGCAGTAGGTCTTGGGGACATAGGCAGACATTTTCCTGATACAGACCAGCGGTATAAAGACATATCAAGTCTAGATCTTTTAGAGCATGTATATACGTTATTAAAAGATAAAAATTATGCCGTAGTAAATGTTGATTGTACAGTTTCTGCCCAGAAACCTAAATTGGCTCCATATGTAATCAAAATGAGAGAGAATATAGCAAAAATTATTCATACTTCTGTAGATAGAATAAATATAAAAGCTACTACTACTGAAAAGTTAGGTTTTGAAGGTAGAGAAGAAGGAATGTCAGCACAGGTAATTTGTATGGTAAAAGAAAATAATTTAATAAAAGAAGATTGACAAAAACCCTTTTTTCTAGTAATATTTATTTAATAATTATAAGAGTATATAGATTATAAGCTGTGAGAGGGAATAGTAAGTATTTATGGATTAAAGAGAGAAGACCCTAGGCTGTAAGGTTTTTATCCCAATGAATGCCCAACCTGTCCTTGAGCTTTCAAGTTTAGTAAATATAAAGCTTGAACGGGGTAAGCCGTTATAGAATTAAGAGGACTTGCAATTAATTGTCAAGTAGGGTGGTACCGCGAATAAGACTTCGTCCCTATAAGGGATTGGAGTTTTTTTTATGTTTTTGTTTTTTGTATTCGATACATGATTAATAAAATGCAGGAAAAAATAGAATTATGTTATTAAGGAGGAATTATTATGAGAATGTCTAAAATGTATATGCCAACATTAAGAGAAGTACCTTCAGAGGCAGAATTACCAAGTCATAAATTGTTACTAAGAGCTGGTATGATTAGAAAACTAGTTTCGGGAGTTTATTCGTATTTGCCACTTGGATATAGAGTAATTAGAAAAATTGAAAACATAGTAAGAGAGGAAATGGATGCTTCAGGATCACAGGAAATGCTTCTATCTGCAATTCAACCTGCTGAGTTGTGGAAAGAAACAGGAAGATGGGACGATTTTGGTCCAGAAATGTTTAGATTATATGATAGAAATGAAAGAGAATTCTGTTTAGGACCAACACATGAAGAAATATTTACAGACCTCATAAGAAATGAAGTAAAATCATATAAGCAATTGCCACTTAGTTTATATCAAATTCAGACAAAATACAGAGATGAAAAAAGACCTCGGTTTGGACTTATGAGATGTAGAGAGTTTATAATGAAAGATGCTTATACTTTTGATAAAGATATAGAAGGAATGAAAGAAGCATATCAAATTATGTGGAAAGCTTATGAAAAAATATTTGATAGATGTGGATTAAAATATAAAGTGGTTGAAGGCGATTCAGGAGCTATGGGAGGTAGTGATTCACACGAATTCATAGCTTTAGCAGAAATGGGAGAAAGTGAGATATGTTATTGTGATGAGTGTGACTATGCTGCTACATTTGAAAAAGCTAATTGTGTTTATGAGGTTAAAAATAAAGATGGTGAAACATTATCAAAAGAAAAAGTTCATACACCTAATGTGAAGACAATAGAGCAATTAGTTGAATTTTTTGATACTGAAGCTTATAGTTTTGTAAAAACATTATTATATAAAGCAAAGGATGAAGTAGTAGCAGTATTAATACCTGGAGATAGAGAGCTTAATGAGCTTAAATTATGCCATGCTGTTAATGTAAATGAACATGAATTAGAAATGGCAGATGAAGAGACAGTAAAAGTAATTACAGGAGCAGAAGTAGGTTTTGCAGGTCCAATAGGACTAAAAAAAGATATTAGAGTTTTTGTTGATTCAAGAATTAAACAAATGAAAAATATTATAGTAGGTGCAAATCAAACAGACTACCATTTTAAAAATGTTAATTACGGAATCGATTTCAATGGAGAAATTGTAGATGATTTAATTCTTGTAAGAGAAGGGGATAAATGTCCTAAATGTGGTAGTATATTGAAAAAAGATAGAGGAAATGAGGTAGGCAATATATTCCAACTAGGTACTAAATATAGTGATGGATTAAATGCAACATTCTTAGATGAAAATGGTAAAGAAAGAAAGTTCTATATGGGTTCTCACGGAGTAGGAGTATCAAGAACTTTGGCAGCTGTTATAGAACAATATCATGATGAAAATGGTATTAAATGGCCGCTATCAGTAGCACCTTATCATGTTATTGTAACAATAGTTAATACTAAAGATGGAAAGCAAGTAGAAGTGGGTGAAAAGCTTTATAAACAGCTTTTAGATGAAGGAATTGAAGTAATACTAGATGATAGAAAAGAAAGAGCAGGAGTTAAATTTAAAGATGCAGAACTAATAGGTGTACCATTTAGAGTTACTGTTGGAAGAAACGCAGGAGAAGGTATAGTTGAATTTGTTGCAAGGGAAACAATGCAGAAGGAAGAAATAAAGACAGATGAAGTTTTAAGTATTGTAAAAGAAAAGATGGCTAATATAATTTAGATTGTATTTGACTTATATCTAAGTATAATCTATAATATGGAAATATAGAATTTAATAAATTTGTAACGGAGGTTAATTTATGTCTGATATAAGAGTAAGATTTGCACCTTCACCAACAGGTTATGTTCATATAGGAAGTTTAAGAACTGCATTGTATGATTATATATTTGCAAAACAAAAAGGTGGTAAATATATTTTAAGAATTGAAGATACCGATAGAACAAGATATGTAGATGATGCTATAGAGAATTTGATTAATTCGTTATTATGGGCTGGAATAGAGCATGATGAAGGAGTATTTTTGGAAGATGGTAAAATAGTTCAAAAAGGTGAATACGGTCCGTATATTCAATCAGAAAGATTAGATATATACAAAAAGTATATAGAAATCCTTTTAGAAAAAGGCTTAGCATATTATTGTTTTTGTACAAAAGAAAGATTAGATAGTATTAGAGAAGAACAGAAAAAAGCAGGTTGTTTAAAAGGTTATGACGGACATTGTAGAAATCTTTCTGAAGAAGAGGTTAAGGCAAAACTAGATGCAGGAGAAAGCTATACTATAAGATTAAAAATGCCTGAAGATAAAGAAATAGTTTTTGATGATTTAGTAAGAGGAAAAATTACAATAAATAGTAATGAAGTAGATGATCAGGTGTTAATAAAATCTGATGGATTTCCAACATATCATTTCGCAGTTGTTGTTGATGATTATCTAATGAAAATAACTCATGTAATTAGAGGTGAAGAGTGGATAACATCTACTCCAAAGCATGTTTATATGTTTGAAGCTTTTGGATGGGAAGCACCAAAATATGTTCATTTACCAACAGTACTTAACAATGAAAAGAAAAAGCTTAGCAAGAGACATGGAGATGTAGCTGTTTCAGATTTTAAAGAAAAAGGATATCTGCCAGAAGCACTTGTAAATTATTTAGCACTAGTTGGGTGGTCTCCAGAAAGTAATAAAGAATTCTTTACAGTGGAAGAATTAATAAATGAATTTTCATTCGATAGAGTGTCTAAGACTGGTGGAGTATTCGACAGAGATAAATTAAAATGGGTTAATGCTAATTATATAAGAAATGCAGATGTTGAAAAAATTACAGAATTAGCTATTCCTTATTTGATAAAAGATGGTTATATAAAAGAAGAAGATGTGGAAAGTAAATATGAATGGATAAAAGCATTAGTAGCTTCTATAAAAGATAGGTTGTCATATATTGGAGAAATTGATGAAAAAGCAAAATTCCTATTTGATAATGAGATTAAACCTGAAAACGAAGAAACTTTAGAAGTATTAAAAGGTGAGCAAGTACCAACATTATTGGATGCTTTTAAAGAAGAACTTGACGAATTAGATCAGATAGATGAAGAGTTTTCAAAAAAAATAATGAAAACAATAGGAAAGAAAACAAAAATAAAAGGTAAACAGTTATTTATGCCTGTTAGAGCTGCGTTGAGTGGTCAGTTACATGGACCAGATTTGGATAAAATAATTTACGTTTTAGGGAAACAAAATATATTAAATCGCATAGAATATGTAAAAGATAATTATTTAAATTAAATTTAGTGTTGATATAATGTTAAAAGTCTAGTAAAATATATACAATAAAATAATATAAAAGGTTACGATAAGGTAGAGTATGCATATTAAACTAACAGAGAGAAATCTTTATTAGCTGAGAGAGATTTATGGTCAATGATATGTTGAAGTGCACCTTTGAACCGTTACCTGAAATTTAGTAGGGTTAATCGTTAGCTGCGTTAAAGTAATTAAGTGAGATGCGGATATTTTTGCATCTAATTAGAGTGGAACCACGGTATATATCGCCTCTGAAATTAATATTTCAGAGGTGTTTGTTTTTATTTAAGTAGCGAAGCGAGTAGGAGTTACATTAATCATGGAACCCAAATCTATGATTTGGTGTGAGTCACTTACTCCTAGGAATGAAGTGAGTAGGAGTTACAGTTTGAAAGATTGATATATAGATCAATTATTCATATTAAATGAGTAAAAGGTTTTATATAAAAAAATTAAGGGAGTTTATAAAATGAGTGTATATAGTAAATTGACTATTATATTTCTATATAACAATTTTGGAATTGCTATATGTTGTTAGTATCCTATTTATTCAGAATTAATGAAAAGGAGAGGAAATTTTGCTAACAATAAAAAAAGATATAGAAGCGGTATTTGAAAGAGACCCAGCTGCAAGAAATATACTAGAGGTAATAATTTGTTATTCAGGGCTTCATGCTATTTTTTGGTATAGAATAGCACATGTGTTGTATAAAGCTAGATTGTTATTTATAGCTAGAGTAATATCTCAATTAGGAAAATTGTTAACAGGAGTAGAAATACACCCAGCTGCTAAAATAGGCAGTGGATTTTTCATAGATCATGGAATGGGGATAGTAATAGGTGAAACTACAGAAATAGGCGATAACGTAACTATTTATCAAGGAGTTACTTTAGGAGGGACAGGAAAAGATAAAGGAAAAAGGCATCCTACAATAGAGGATAATGTTGTAGTATGTGCTGGAGCGAAAGTATTAGGTCCTATAACTATTGGTAAAAACTCCAAAATAGGAGCGGGAGCAGTTGTTTTAAAAGAAGTACCACCAAATTGTACAGCTGTAGGAATACCTGCAAGAGTAGTTGTTAAGAATAATAAAAAGATTATATCAATGCATAGGGAATTTGATAATAAGTCAATTGATTTAGAACATGCAAAGCTTCCGGATCCAGTTTTTCTAGAACTGGAGGGAATAAAATATAGAATAGAAGCATTAGAAGAAATGATAGAAGGAGAGGAGATTAAGAAAAATGAAATTATTTAATACTTTAACTAGAAAAAAAGAAGAATTTAAACCTATTAACGAAAACAAGGTAACCATGTATGTATGTGGTCCAACAGTTTATAATTATATTCATGTTGGAAATGCTAGACCATTAGTAGTATTTGATGTAGTAAGGAGATATTTACAACACAAAGGTTATGAAGTTGATTATATAGTTAACTTTACAGATATAGACGACAAACTAATTATCAAGGCAAATGAAGAAAATACAACCGTTAAGGAGATAGCTGAAAAATTTATAGAAGAATATTTAACTGATGCTAGAAATCTTAATGTTAAAGAAGATGAAACAAAGCATCCTAAAGCAACTGAAAATATACAAGATATCATAGAATTCATAAAGGCATTAGAAGAAAAAGATGTAGCTTACAATGTTAATGGTAATGTATATTTTGATGTATCTAAAGTAAAGGATTATGGTAAATTATCAAACAAAAAATTAGAAGAATTAATAGTTGGAGCTAGAATACAGGAAAATACAGAGAAGAGAAATCCAATAGATTTTGCTCTATGGAAGAGTGAAAAGCCTGGTGAACCTTCATGGGATTGCCCTTGGGGAAAAGGAAGACCAGGTTGGCATATTGAATGTTCAGTAATGGCTAAAAAATATCTTGGAGATACTATAGATATACATGCTGGTGGTCAAGATTTAGAATTTCCACATCATGAAAATGAAATTGCACAAACTGAAAGCTTAACTGGGAAAACTTTCTCGAATTATTGGATGCACAATGCTATGATAAACGTGGATGATCAAAAAATGTCAAAATCACTTGATAATTTCTTTACAGTAAGAGTAGTGAGTAAAGAATTTGATTTAGAAGTATTAAGATATTTCTTATTGTCCAGCCATTATAGAAGTCAAGTTAACTTTAGTAGAGATATAATGAATGCATCACGAAATGCTTTGGATAGATTGTATAATGGTAAAAATAACTTAAAGTATTTACTTGATGTTGCAGCAGATAGAGAAATGGATGAAAATGAATTAAAAATTAGCAAAGATTTAGAGGATTTTAAAGAAAAATTTATTAAGAGTATGGATGATGATATAAATACTGCAGATGCTATATCTGTGTTATTTGAAATAGTTAAATTATCAAATGCTAATTTATCAGCAAAATCAAGCAAGATGTTAATTCAAAAAGCATATAACCAGTTAATGGAACTAAGCAATATATTAGGTTTATTATATAAAGAAAATGATATAATTGAAGATGAGATATTAAAATTAATAGAGGAAAGAAATGCTGCAAGAAAAAATAAAGATTATGCATTAGCAGATAAAATAAGAGATGATTTAAAAGAAAAAGGAATTGTATTAGAAGACACATCAGAGGGAGTAAAATGGAAGAAAATAAATTAAATTCAAATGCAAAACTAAGAAAGAAAAAATATAGCCATATTGAAATAAATATGGCTTCTCCTTTACAATTAGCATATGTAGGAGATGCAGTTTATGAAGTTTTAGTCAGAACATATTTATTAGAAACTATGAAGATGTCTGTTAATGAATTACACAAAGAAGCAATTAAATTTGTAAAAGCTAATGCACAATCAAATATTGTTCATTTCTTGAAGGATGATTTAACAGAAGAAGAAAATTCTATAATTAAAAAAGGAAGAAATGCAAAATCAGCAACAACTCCTAAAAATGCTAATATTACAGATTATAGATATGCTACAGGTTTTGAAACTTTGATAGGTTATTTATATTTAACAGATAATATTGAGCGAATTAATCAAATTTTTGATATAATAATAAGAAAATATAACAATAAGAAAATATAACAAGGCACAAGATACAAGATAACCCCAATCTCTATAGGTGACGAGTATCGATTAGATTTAACAGGCGGTGTGAATTTTGCGCCTTGTTGAAACGGTGTGTTGCAATTACTACGTAATTGCTTCCGTTGTTATAAAGAACAAAATATTTTATGAATTATTATGTTGAAACAAGTATCAAAACTTGTAATATTTATATTTGGAAGGAGTATTAAAATGAAGAGTGAATTAAAGGTAACATTAATTAGACATACACCAGATGTTGAAAAACTTATAGCTTCAGCTGCTAAGCTTTGCTATTCTCAAGTGGGAATTGATAGTATTGAGGAAGGATTAACAGTAGAAAGTACTGATAAATTTTTGGACAGGCTAATGAGCATGGGTCATGAATCTCCAATAGAACATGCTGTATTTACATTTGGAGTAGAAGGTGTGAGTAGGGTTTTAACACATCAATTAGTAAGACATAGAATTGCTTCATATTCACAGCAATCTCAAAGATACGTAAAATTAGAACAATTTGAATATGTAATACCTCCAGCTATAGAAGAAGATGAAGAAGCTAAAGCATTATTTGTGAAAGCTATGGAGGAAGATCAAAAATACTATAATCAAATAACAAAAAAGCTATTTGAAAAGAATTATAAAAAATATATAGCTAAAGGATATTCAGAAAAAAAAGCCAAGATGATGGCAGAAAAAACTTCTATAGAAGATGCAAGGTATGTATTTCCTAATGCCTGTGAAACTAAAATCGTATTTACAATGAATGCTAGAACATTATTTAATTTCTTTAATCATAGATGTTGTAATAGAGCTCAATGGGAAATTAGGCAGTTAGCTACCGAAATGTTAAGGCAAGTAAAAGCAGTTGCACCAACTCTATTTAAATACTGTGGTCCTAGCTGTATAAACGATCCATGTCCTGAGGGAAATATGACATGCGGTCATATACAAGAAGTTAGAGAAAAATTCAAGAATTTATAGTTATTATTTTTAAATATCATAAAATAGGTCAAAATAGTGATATCAGTAAGTGTAAGTTAGATTAATATAATAATAATGTAAACGAATACAAAGTTGTTAATATTAATCTAGCTGAAGCTTTACTTAATCATAAGTAATATAAATAAAATCTATGATATTAATCAGAGAACTAAAATCTATTATTTTAATAAATCGCATACTCATTCTTAAATGAGTTTTTGATTTATGGTTACTCTAAGAATAAAATAATAATATAAATCATTTACAGATATTTAAAGGAGTGAAATAATTTGAAACCTCAAGGATTTATAGCAGGTAGGAATCCAGTTGTAGAAGCAATAAAATCAAATAGAACTATAGATAAAATATTGATATTAAAAGGGATACATCATGGTGTTATTAATGAAATAAAAAAACTTGCAAATGAAAAAAATATAATTGTACAATACGTTCCAAAGAGCAAACTGGATTCTATTGTGGAAAATTGTAATCATCAAGGAGTAATAGCATATATTGCTGCTCATAACTATTATAGCGTTGATGATATTTTGCAATATGCAAAAGAAAAACAAGAAGACCCCTTTATAATTATACTAGATGAAATAGAAGACCCACATAATTTAGGAGCTATAATGAGAACTGTAGAATGTGCAGGAGCTCATGGTGTAATAATACCAAAGCGAAGATCAGTAGGTTTAACAGCTACTGTTGCAAAAGCTTCAAGTGGAGCTATGGAATATGTTAAAGTAGCTAAGGTTACCAATATTGTTGATACTATTGGTTATCTAAAAGATCAAGGAATATGGGTCTATGGTGCAGACATGGATGGTGAAAATTACTATTATGATACTAAGCTAGATGGTCCACTTGCTGTTGTAATAGGTAGTGAAGGAAAAGGTATGAAAAGATTAGTAAAAGAAAGTTGTGATTTTATTGTTAAGATACCAATGAAAGGGAAAGTAACATCACTCAATGCGTCAGTTGCAGCAGGAATTTTTATTTATGAGATAAGAAGGCAACGTGGATAAGGGTTATGGCTAAAAAAAAGAAAGTATATAAAGAATATCTTTTTGTCGATGGTTATAATATTATAAATGCATGGTCAGAATTAAGAGAATTAAATAAATTAAATCTAGCAGTAGGAAGAAATAAACTAATAGAAATTATGGCCGAATATCAATCTTTTACAGGTATTAAAGTGATAATTGTTTTTGATGCTCATTTAGTAAAAGGTAATACAGGTAAAAAAGAGACATTTTTAGATATTGATATTGTTTACACAAAGGAGCATGAGACGGCTGATAGCTATATTGAAAAATCAGTATCTAAACTAATACGTAACAAAAAGGTAAGAGTGGCCACATCTGATTGGGCTGAACAACAAATAATACTAGGTAGGGGAGCTACAAGAATTTCTGCAAGAGAATTAGAAATTGAATCAAAAAGAGTTAAAAATAATATTTCAAAAAAGAAAGAAAAACTTAAAGAAACAAATAATAGAGATACAATTGAAGACATAATTGAATCAGACATAGTTAAGAAGCTCCAAAAACTAAGGCAAGATATGTAAATAGCTTGACTTACATAGTTTGCTACTATATAATAAATTTATGAACTTTGGTAATAAACTTGGAGGCGATGTTAGTGGGGCTTATTGCAACAAATGAAATTTCTAGTCTTGATAAATCTTCTGACATCTATGGAGAAGAATTCAACGTTATGACGGATGAAGAAATAGTTGAATACGCAAAAGATGGAGATAATGAAGCTTTAGAATATTTAATTAAGAAATATAAGAATTTTGTAAAATCAAAAGCTAGGTCATATTTTTTGATTGGTGCTGATAAAGAGGATATTATACAAGAAGGAATGATAGGATTATATAAAGCAATAAGAGATTTCAAGCAGGACAAGCTTAGTTCATTTAGAGCATTTGCTGAGTTGTGTATAACAAGACAGATAATTACAGCTATAAAAACAGCGACAAGGCAGAAGCACATACCACTTAATTCTTATATATCTCTTAATAAACCTATATATGATGAAGAATCTGACAGGACACTTATGGATGTTTTATCAGGAGTAAAAATAACTGATCCTGAGGAATTGATTATCAGTAGGGAAGAGTTAAATAATATTGAAAACAAAATTGGGGAAATTTTAAGTGGTCTAGAATGGGAAGTTTTGACTTCATACCTACAAGGAAAATCATACCAAGAAATTGCAGTAGAGCTGGACAGACATGTTAAATCTATTGATAATGCATTACAGAGAGTTAAAAGAAAATTAGAAAGATATCTTGAAATTAAAGATATTTAACAATTTCTAATATAACATTTTTGAAAAAATGGTATTTAACAATTAACAAAATGCCCATGTAGCTCAGTAGGTAGAGCACTTGCATGGTAAGCAAGAGGTCATCGGTTCAATCCCGGTCATGGGCTCCAAAAGTGAATACCCAGTAAAGTTTTCATTACTTAATAAAAAGTATAAGGAGGATGAAAATGGCAAAAGCAAAATTTGAAAGAAATAAGCCACATGTTAACATTGGAACAATAGGTCACGTAGACCATGGTAAAACAACATTAACAGCAGCTATAACAAAAGTTTTAAATGAAAGACTTGGAACTGGAGAATCAGTAGCATTTGATAACATAGATAAAGCTCCAGAAGAA
>NZ_LOHE01000032.1 GCF_001559865.1 Abyssisolibacter fermentans | reverse complement strand
TGGGAGAGTAGGACGTTGCCAGATTATTTTATTTGGACGCTTTAGAATGGCAAAATGCCGCGTTACCAAAATTTTTAGTTCATTCACGTACACAAGTACGCTCATTCACTAAAATATTTTGGTGCCTTGCATTTTACTTATTCTAAAGCGTCTAGTAGTTTTTTGGTTAATAGTGTTATTTGCTTCTAAGAAAGGTATTGTTAAAAATTCTAATAATTAATCACGTACACAAGTACGTTCATTCTCAAAATTTTAACGGTGCCTTGCATTTCACTCATTCTAAGACGCCCAGTTAGTTTTTGAGGGTTCATTATGTTTTTTGTAGATTAATTAACTGCTGCGTTAAGTAGAGAACCCAAATCTATGATTTGGTGTGAATCACTTACTCCTAAGAACGAAGTGAGTAGTGAGTTACATTAATTAGAACCCAAATCTATGATTTTGAGCAGGAAACTAAAATCTGTAATTTTATGTGAGTCGCTTACTCCTAGGAACGTTAATGATTAAAATTTGATAGTTAGCAGTTAACATTTAAAGAGACTTTTGTCCTAGTTTTCATTATAAATAAAAAAATGAAGGATTTAATAAAATTCTGTTGAAATTATTAATAAGAATAGTCTAGGAGGTTGAAAATAATGATAAAAATACTTTGTGGTTTAAAAGGTACAGGGAAAACAACAAGACTAATTAATATTGCTAATGAAAGTAAGGAAACATGTAAGGGTGATATTGTATTTATTGAGGCAAGCAACAAAAAAATATATGATCTAAAAAATAATATAAGATTGATTAATGCCATGGAGTTCAATATAAAAAATATTGAAAATTTCTATGGTTTTTTATGTGGAATAATTTCAGAGAATTTTGATATAAAAGAGATATATATAAATAGATTGTACAAGCTATTTGATTTTAATATTGATGAAGTATCTTGTCTAATAGAAAAACTAGAAAAATTGTATTCTAAGTATAATATTGACTTTATTTTGAGTATGAAATGTAATGTAGAAGATTTACCACAAGAATATAAAAAATATGCATTATAAAAATGTTTGACAGATATTTTTAAATGAATATATCAAAGGTTTAAAGAAAGATATATCCTGTGATATAAATATAAAAAAATTAGAAATTTCATTATTAAAAGGTTATATAATAAATAATATTATCTATTATATAACCTTTTTAAATAATAAACATAGAATTATAAAAATATTGTGGATAAAATTATACGTTATTAAATTGTGGATAAAATATAAATTAATAATTAGAAATTAGTTTTATAAAATAAATAATTGTTTAAGTAGCTTGAAAATATATAATAATAAGTATAAAATTTAAATTGTAAATACTAAGATAGAAAGGAATTAGTTATGGAATCAAAACAAAGAAGAATTCAAATATTAGAGCAATTAAAATCGTCTAAAAATCCTATTAAGGGCATAAAACTAGCTAATAAGTTTAATGTAAGCAGGCAAGTGATAGTTCAAGATATAGCAATTTTGAGAGCAAAAGGTGAAAACATATTAGCAACACCACAAGGATATATTAATGGTATAGAAGAAAATAAATATATAAAAAAGAGAATAGTATCTAAACATAGTGGCTATGAAGCAATAGAAGATGAACTAAATACAATTGTAGATAACGGTGGAAGAGTGTTAAATGTTATAGTAGAACATCCAGTCTATGGTGAAATAGAAAGTCCTTTAATGATTAGTTCAAGATTAGAAATCAAAAATTTTATGAAAAATTTAAAGGAATTTAATGCTGAGCCATTATCAACATTAACAGATGGAATACATATACATACTATAGAAGTTTTAGATGAAAGTATTTATTGTGAAATAGAAAAAGAATTAAAACGAAAAAAATACTTGATTAATAGCATATAAAATGCTATATTTTTTTTATACAGGTGACAAGACAGAAGTATATACATATAAAATTATATTAGATATCAAATGTTAAATAATTTTATATTATCACAGTTTTTATTTATATGTATTATAAATCAGATAAATTGTGTTTATATTTATGATAATAATTTGTTTATAATACATAAAAGAAAGGAGATATGATATGAAGAAAGCTAATATTAAAGATTATTTTGTTAAATTTTTAAATGGTATGGCCTTAGGCTTGTTTTCATCACTTATTATAGGGTTAATTTTAAAACAAGTAGGTCTAAAGACAGGAATTACTATTTTGACTAATTTTGGACAAATTGCTCAGTATTTAATGGGTCCAGCTATTGGAGCTGGTGTTGCTTATAGTGTTGGAGCTTCACCATTAGGTATATTTGCTTCAATTATTACAGGTGCTATTGGTGCAGGTACTATGTCATTAAATGAGTCAGGTTTATATGTAATCAAAATTGGAGAGCCAGTTGGTGCATTGATTGCTGCATTAGTAGGTGCAGAATTTTCAAAATTAATTCAAGGTAAAACTAAGGTTGATATTGTTTTAGTTCCAGCTAGTACCATTATAATAGGAGGTTTAGTAGGTGTCTATATAGCACCTTCAATTCAAAAAATGATGACTTTACTTGGAATTATGATTACGAAAACTACTGAAATGCATCCTTTGCCAATGGGAATAATAATATCTGTTTTAATGGGAATTATGCTTACGTTACCTATAAGTAGTGCAGCATTAGCAATTTCTTTAAAATTGAGTGGATTAGCAGCTGGAGCTGCTACTGTAGGTTGTGCAGCACAAATGATAGGTTTTGCAGTAGCCAGCTATAGAGAAAATAAAGTTGGTGGATTGATTGCACAAGGATTGGGAACTTCTATGTTACAAATATCTAATATAGTTAAAAACCCATTTATATGGATCCCTCCAATTATCACATCTGCTATTTTAGGACCTTTATCAACAGTTATATTTAAAATGACTAATAGTAAGATAGGAGCAGGAATGGGTACAAGTGGATTAGTTGGTCAAATTGCTACACTTGAAGTAATGGGTAATAAAGCTTGGTTAGGTATATTGTTATTACACTTTATACTACCAGCTATAATTACTTATGTTATATCAGAGTTAATGAGAAAAAAAGGATATATCAAATTTGGTGATATGAAATTAAATAATAAATAGATTGATTCTATTATTATCTTAGGATGATATATATAAATGTTATTAAAAAATTAAAAAAATTTAAAAATAATACCTTTAAAATAAATATTATATAAGAAAAGTTTGAAAAAATATCAATTGGGTAGTATAATTTAAATAAATGTATACAATACTTAAAATTTGTACATTCTTATATATAGATGTGTGAGGAGGTAATTATTTGAAAAATAAATCAATGTTCATATTCATAATAATATTCAGTATCCTAATCATATTGGGAAGTTCATTTACTAGTCTTATTAATTTTATTACTGATTATAAATGGTTTAGTGAATTAGGATATCAAAAGACATTTATGACTAAACTTTTAACACAACTTAAAGTTGGAATACCTGCGTTTATTATTATATTTGCTTTATTAATTTCATATGTAATGTCTATTAAAAAGAATTATTATAAAGAAGCCAATATTATAACTGAAAAACGCAGTGAAAAAACATTAAATACAATATTTGTAATTGTATCAGGTGTAATATCATTATTTATTACTACCACATTAGCTTCTAATTTATGGTTTACAATATTAAAGTTTATAAATGGACAAAAATTCAATGTTGCAGATCCAATATTTAACAAAGATATATCTTTTTATGTATTCAAGCTACCATTAATAAAAGAGATTGTTAGTATAGTTCTATTATTAGCTTTCATACTAATTATAGCAACAGTAATAACATATGCTATATTATTAAGCATAAGAAGACCAGCACAAGATAATATTTCAAATGTATATGAAATTTCTAGTGGCAGAAAGATGTCTAGTATCTTTAACAAAAAAATATTTAACATAGCTTTATTACAAATAGGATTGATTGGATTTGTTATATTTATAATGATTGGTATCAACTTGATGTTAAATTCATATAGCTTGTTATATTCAGCTAGAGGGGTAGCTTATGGTGCAAGCTATACAGATGTACATGTAACATTATGGATATATAGAATAAATGCAGTAATTGCTGTATTATCAGCTATAGGTTTTTTAATAGGCGTAATAAAAAAGAAACCAAAATGGGCAATAGCTGGTCCTGTTTTATTGATCGCTATAACTATTGTAGGTAATATTGGAGGCGGCTTAGTTCAAAGATTTATAGTTGAGCCAGATGAAATTTCAAAAGAAAAAGAATATTTACAGTATAATATAGAATTTACTCAAAAAGCATTTGGTTTAGATGATGTTAAGCAAGAAGATTTTAAGATAGAACAAAATCTAACAAAACAAGATTTAGATGAAAATCTAGAAACTATTAAAAATATAAAAATAAATGATTATAGGCCATTAGGTCAAGTATATAATCAACTTCAAGGTATTAGATCATATTATCAATTTAATGATATAGATATAGATAGATACAATATAAACGGTGATTATAAACAGGTATTCTTGTCAGCAAGAGAACTTGATCAAAATAAATTAAATGAACAAGCTAAAACTTGGATTAATAAGCATTTAAAGTACACCCATGGTTATGGTGTTGCTTTATCACCAGTTAATTCAATAACTCCAGAAGGACAACCAGAATTACTTATAAAAAATATACCGCCAGTTACTGATACAAATTTAAAAATTAAAAGACCTGAGATTTATTTTGGTGAATTAACTAATGATTACGTTATAGTTAATTCAGATGAAAAAGAATTTGATTTTCCACAAGGTTCAGACAACAAAGAGACAGTATATGAGGGAACAGCTGGTATAAAATTAGGTTCTTTCAATAAATTACTTTTTTCTATTAGAGAAGGTAGTATGAAAATTTTGATTTCTAGCAATATAAATTCTGATAGTAAAATCATACTAAACAGAGATATACATGAAAGAGTTGAAAAAATAGCACCTTTTATTGGTTATGATGGAGATCCTTATCTAGTTATTAATGAAGAAGATGGAAAGCTATACTGGATTATAGATGGATATACAACAACTAATAAATATCCATATTCACAAAAATACAAGAATTATAATTTTAATTATATTAGAAATTCAGTTAAAGTTGTTATAGATGCTTACAACGGTACTACTAAGTTTTATGTGTTTAATGAAGAAGATCCTATTATTAACACATATAAAGAAATTTTTAGTGACTTATTTGAAAGTAAGGATAAAATGCCGAGCTTTATAAAAGTTCATACAAGATATCCTCAATTTTTATTTGATATACAATCAGATGTTTACAAGGTATATCATGTAGATAATCCTATGGTTTTCTATAATGGAGAAGATATTTGGGATAAGGCTGAAGAAATATATATGGAAGGGCAACAAGAAATAGAATCTAACTATTTGATGTTTAAAATTCCAGGTGAGACTAAGGAAGAATTTTTAATAACAGTTCCTTATACTCCTAAAGGTAAACCGAATCTAACTGGATTATTTATTGCAAGAAATGATGGAGATAACTATGGAAAACTTTTACTATATAAGTTCTCTAAAGAGAAAACAGTACAAGGACCAAATATGATAGAAGCAGTTATAGACCAAGATTCTAATATATCTCCTCAATTAACACTATGGGGACAAAAAGGTTCTAAAGTGCTTAGAGGTAATCTTGTTATTATACCAATAGAGAATTCATTATTATATGTTGAACCTATATATATACAAGCAGACACAAATAATAGTATACCCCAAGTTAAGAAGGTTATAGTATCATATAAAAATAAAATAGTAATGGAAAATACATTAGATGCTGCTTTAGCTAAGGTATTTAATTATAAGCAAGTAATACCTGATGATGGGCAACAAATTCAACCTGGTGAATTACCAGATATTACGGATGATTTTGAGACATTAATAAAAACAGCTAATGAATATTTCGAAAAATCTAAAGAAGCTTCACAAGCCGGAGATTGGGCTAAATATGGTGAGTATATTAAGAAGCTTGAAGAAGTGTTAAACAAATTAAACAGTATATCAGTAAATCAATAAATATAATAAAAAAATCACATACTCAAGAAGTATGTGATTTTTTTATAAAATAAGTTGCAAAGCTAATTAATGGTTATTGCTTTTCTAGCTAAACAGCTATTATCATTAGTAAATGATGATAATGGATTTTGATATATTCTTTTAAAAACTAATCAAAATTAAATATTCACAGACATTAATGTTATATTTTTAATCAATGAGCATATTTTTTTGAGCGTACTTCTTTAATTGTAAGAGAATCGAGTTCTTGTGATTTTTTTACAATATCATCTTTTGCAATAATTTTTTTCTCAATAAGTATCTCTATTATACTAGCTATTGCTAAAGTATTCCTATAATCTATTTCCTTAAGTTCGCTTAATTGAGCCAATAAGTTGATTTTCATTTTGTTACCTCCATACTTCAAAGTTAATATTGATATTATTGTCATTATGAATTTATATATACAATAAAACTTGGATTTATAAAAAACATTGTGTTTAGTATTGATATAATTTAATTTATCGATATATGATATTACATTTATTCTTTATATTAATATAAAATTTTTTGGTGAAATTAATTTAATAAAATTGAAATTAAAAAGAACTTTATGCTTAAGTTTTTTTTAGAAGTTTAAAAATTATATTTTGATTAAAATAAATAACTGAAATTTAGATTTAAAATTTTAAAAATATGCACGGCTATCGCATGAAAAAAATATTTTTTGCGAAATCAAAAAGGAGTTTGTAAAGTTATCAAGAATAATACTAAGAGAGGGTAAAATCCTAATATCTTTGGAGAATTAATATGACAACAAACACTTTTACAGAATCATTTGAAAATATAACTGATTTTAGATAACTATGGAAAATAAAACATAAACTCATTATATTTTATTCATAGCAGTAGTAGCTACTATTGCAGGTGCAGACAATTGGATAGATGTTGGTGATTTTGCTGATGATAAAGAAGAATGGCTAAAGAAATATATTTCATTAGAATATTTAACTGACGATTTATCTAATAAAGAAATTTACATAGATTCAGAATATACCAATTGGTATATAGCAATTAACAAAATTACTCTCAATAAAAATATTATAAATATAACTACTAATTATAATAATACTTTTAATAGTGAGAAACTAGTAATACTTAATGAAAATGAATTTGAAAAAATATTAATTTTAGATATCTAAAAGATGATAAAATTATAAATAGAGAAATATGAAATTAAAAAAAAGATATATGCGGTAATTTTCTACCAAATATAGATTAATTAAAGTTATAAAATTTGATGAGTATTTAGCTACATTAATTAATTTAGATGGTTTATATTCAAAACAATCCAATAAAAAACTATGATACTTTAAATGCATTAACAAATACTTATATTAAAAAAAGTAATTACGATTTCTTTACTTTAAAACTCACTTTGTTCATATTGTCATAAAAACGCTCCTTTCTGGCTTGAATTTTATTTAGATTCTTACCAGAAAAGAGCTGATTTTTATTTGTTCACAAAGTAATTTACATTACTGTAAATTACTCATTGTAATATTAGGTGGACATAATACCACATGCCTATAACAGCTGCCATGGTGGACATAACAGGTTTCCGTCATAGCAATATTTTATAGCATTTTCGTTAGCTTTGTATGTTAAAAATTCATTTTTATCCAATTTTTTCACCTCCTTTACGATATTTTTATTAGTGAGTAAAAAAAATATGTAATGGTTTTCAGCAAAACCAAACCTCTCTAATCAGGTAACCTTGCAGCAAATTTTATTATTTTATAATTTGTTAAATACAATTTTCTTTATAATATCTTCCCATAGTGTCACATATATCTTTCATTTCCAAATCAATTCTATTTAAATCTTTCTGCCATCTTTTCATACCTCGTGCAAGCTCATTAAGATTACATATGTCTAGTATATTTTCTATCTTTTCATCTTCTATTGACCCCATAGAAAAAATTTCATCTGGTACA
Source organism: Abyssisolibacter fermentans (assembly GCF_001559865.1). Lineage (NCBI taxonomy): Bacteria > Bacillati > Bacillota > Clostridia > Eubacteriales > Clostridiaceae > Abyssisolibacter > Abyssisolibacter fermentans. The sequence goes on along the minus strand of NZ_LOHE01000032.1, from coordinate 41,898 downwards.
AATTCACACGGCTTTATATTTCCATATTCGCTTATACACCATTGATAGATTCCACCACCACAGTCAAAACAATGAAACTCTTTAAAACTGTTATTACTGCTACTTTCGTCTTTATCTTCCCATTTACCAATATGAATTTTATCTTTGTTTTTTTCACATAAATTACTTATAGTTTTAGCAACTTCATCTTTTTCATCACTTGATAATATTATTTTATTCTTTAATGTAATCGCCCTACCAAATGGTCTTAACGTGCCAAATTTTAAAAATTTCACATCATGTTCTAAAGCTAAGTCGACAATATCTTGCAATTTATTTTTATTATTTTTTGTAACAATAGTCGAAATAGAAACTGGTATACCTGCTTTTACTGCTACATCTATTCCATTCATAGTAGCATTAAATGATCCATCCAAATTTGTAAAAGCATCATGCTCTTTAGGAATATTAGAATACACAGAAACTTGAATATCTTTAACCTTTTTGAAACAATCAATATTATTTTTATTTATCAATACAGCAGTTGTTGTTACTGTAGTATCAAAGTTTTCCCCGCAATAATCTAATACATCTAAAAATCTATGATAAACCATTGGTTCTCCACCAGTTAATTGTATTGACATTGCTTTTCCTTTTAAGTACTTAAGCGTGTCCATTAATTTATCATAATTTATGAAAGTATTATTTTCTGTACTACAGCTTTTAAAGCAATGTTTGCAACTCATTATACATTTATTGGTTAAACTCAAAACAAGATATATCGGTATATTTTTAGTTTTTATTCCGTTCTTTTTTATAATGTGATTTTTAGGATTCTTACTAGTTTTAATTAATAATGATTTACTTTCAATGAATTCTTCTAAAATACTACTTATTTTTTCAATATCCTCTATCTCTAGTTCAGTTGATATTTCATTAACTATTTCATCTTTAGTCCTTATTCCATCGATTTTTTCTAACATATATACTTCAATATTGTTTAACATATATCTTTGATTATCCCTAAACAATATGCCATTCTTATTTAAATAATGTAATATTGTATTTTCCAATATATATGGATACATAAATTTTTCTACAGAAAAAGTTCTTTCTGTAACTCCTCCTATCTGTTTTTTAGTGAACTCTCACTCCACTTGTTTCATTCATCTCCAACTTATAGAAGATGGGAGATAAATGATAGGTACGTAATAATTAATACTATTTTCCTAGATTATTCATATAACCGTGGATAATAGGATTATTATTTTTAATTATAAGCTTTTAGTAAGCTTAAAAAATAGCGAGTTGTTATATATAAAACTTAATTTTTTATGAATAATCTTTGAAGATATCAAAAATTTAACATATTTAAACTTTATAATGTAATTATATCACATTTATTGTAACTATGGTACAATTTATCTTAAAATGTATTATATGTACAATTATTATTTGACAATCTTTTTTATATTATTATTTAACTTGAAAAACCTTCTTGTTATATAGATCTTTACTAAGAAGGTTTTTAGTTACATTTTACTTAATTCTGCTCATTCCATTAACATTGCGAAACTCCCACTGTAAATCAATGCAACGTCCCTATTACACCATTTCAATGTTACGCTATGGGCACGCAAAAAAAATAGCTGAGAAAATAATAAAAAAAGAAGCTAATTATGTTTTAGCTTTAAAAGGGAATCATGGTACATTTAATAAAGAAGTAAAAGATTATTTTTAGATGCCATAGCTAAAAAATTTTAAAATATGAATTACAGCAAAAAAGTTACGCGAGAAAAAGGTCATGGACGAATAGAAAAAAGGGAGTACTTCCAGACTGATGATATAGACTGTTTTTTTGTAGAAAAACATTTTTGGAAAAACTTGACTAGTATTGGTATGGTAAAAAGAACTGTTACAACAGAAAAAAATAACAGAAGAGAATTTTTATTATATATCTAGTCTCAGTATACCCCAAAATGCAGAGTGTGACTTATTTGAAAAAGCAGTAAGAAATCAATAGGGAGTAGAAAGTTGTCACTGGATTTTAGATGTTGTTTTTAGAGAAGATAATAGTAGAGTAAGGAAAAATAATGGCGCTGTAAATCAATCGATGTTAAAGAAACTCGCTTTAATATATATTAAAGAAGAGAAAAACTGCGAGAAAAAAATTAGCTTGCGACGCAAGAGATGATAAGCTTTTAGATGATATAGTTGGAATATAATAATATGAGTTGAGATATACTTTTTATAGTGTAAATCGGTTAGTAAATTAAATAGGTTTATTTGTTATACCATTAAAACAATATATGTTTTAAGTTACACAAATAAAAAAAAATCACATCAAATATTTAACAGAACAAGTCTATTTTTGAAAACTTTATGTAAAAGTTTTAATTAGAATATATTTTCATTCGATTGCCGTTAAAAATATGTATTTATACTTGAAAAAAAGGATATAATATGCTATAATCAATTCCAAATTAATAAATATACTGATAGGAATAGTAGATAATATAATCTTTTAAGAGAGTTAATGGTTGGTGTGAATTAGCATGATTAATTATCGAATCCATCCTAGTATTAGATGTATACCATTGCATGGTTTATAATGCACTTAAGTGAGCTATTTGCTAAGTAGGGTGGCAACGCGGGAAAAACTCTCGTCCCTAAGTTTTATTGGGATGAGGGTTTATTTTTTTATTTAAAAATAGATAATTATAAAAGGAGGTTTTTAATAATGCTAGATATTAAAAAAATAAGAAGTAATACTAAAGAAGTTATTGACGGATTAAAGAGCAGAAATGGTGATTATGATATCGAAGGAATATTAAAACTTGATGAAAGAAGAAGAGAACTACTACAGAATACAGAAAATAAGAAATCTGAACAAAATAGTGTATCAAAACAGATACCAAAACTTAAAAAAGAAGGAAAAGACGTGACAGAAATATTAGCTAAAATGAAAGATTTGTCACAATGTATTAAAGAACTAGATGTAGAGGTAAAAGAAGTTGAAGAGGAATTAAATAAAAGACTTTTATCACTTCCTAATATACCTAATACTAAAGTTGTTGTTGGAAATAGTGATGAAGACAATGTTGAGATTAGAAGATATGCTGAGCCAACTAAATTTGATTTTGAACCTAAAGCTCATTGGGATATTGGAGCAGAATTAGATATACTAGATTTTCAAAGAGCATCTAAAATAACAGGTGCTAGATTTTCTCTATATAAAGGATTAGGTGCTAAACTCGAAAGAGTATTGATAAATTTCATGTTAGATACGCATACATTAGAACATGGATATAAAGAGATATTACCACCATTTATGGTAAATAGGGATTCTATGACAGGTACAGGTCAGCTTCCAAAATTTGAAGAAGATGCTTTTAATATTCCTAGTAAAGATTACTTTTTAGTTCCAACAGCTGAGGTTCCAGTTACAAATATTCATAGAAATGAAATACTAGATGAAACTGATTTACCAATATATTTTACTGCTTATACTCCATGTTTTAGACAGGAAGCAGGTTCAGCAGGTAGAGATACTAGAGGATTAATAAGAAACCATCAATTTAATAAAGTAGAATTAGTTAAATTAGTTAAGCCAGAAGAATCATATGATGAGTTAGAAAAACTTACTGAAAATGCAGAAAAAATTCTTAAACTATTGAAATTACCTTATAGAGTAGTAGAGCTATGCACTGGTGATTTAGGATTTTCATCAGCTAAAACTTACGATTTAGAGGTATGGATGCCAAGTTATAACAGATATGTTGAGATATCTTCTTGTAGTAATTTTGAAGATTTCCAAGCAAGAAGAGCAAATATCAAATTTAGAGATGCTAAAACAAATAAAACTAGATTAGTTCATACGTTAAATGGTTCTGGTTTAGCAATAGGAAGGACAACAGCAGCAATATTAGAAAACTATCAACAAGAAGATGGATCAATTATTATTCCAGAAGTATTAAGACCATATTTTAGAGGTTTAGATAAGATTACTAAATAATCAAATTAATATTATATTTCTATAAATTAGTTTATTAAAGTAAATACAAATTTCATTAATAAAGCTAGTATATAAGAAAAAATAAATTTTTGAATTAACTCAATATCTGAAACTTACTGAAATAAAATGCTATTTTGATTAAGCTAATCACACTAAATTTAGAGTGATTAGCTTAACTATATATCATATTAATTAAGTATTTCTATAACTTTTTTGTTTATAATGAACGCTATAGATTAAACTATTTAATAAAGTTTGTTCTATAGCGTTTTATGTTCTTTTATGCTAGAAATTCATTATATCTTTTCTAAATTAATACTTGTATTTCATAAGGACAGTTTTCAAATTTATAAGTACCGTTAGGTATAAATTCTTCAGCAATAATTAACTTAGGAGTTAAGTTGTTTTGTTTAATATAGTCAATTAAAGGTGTAATATCATAATTATCAGATAAAATTTTTGAGCTGAAACAAACATAAACTCCTTCAGGAGCAGTATATAAATATTCTGTTTCAAAACTTGGAGGTTCACCTACAGTAACTGTAGACTGTAAGAAAGTAAGTTTACCATTTAAAAAATCATTACTATCCAAAATATATCCGTAAGGGTTTAATACAGATATATTTACAAATTGTGGTGAATTAATAATTTTTCTCAGTTCTATGTCTATACCTGATATACTAGTAATATTATCAAAAGGATGAGAAATATAATGGCGTTTTTTTATGTGTCTTACATAAACATTGTTATTCATTTGAACTATGTCATAATAAGAGAAATAATTTTCAAGCATATCTAGATTTTTTTTTAACATTTCGATTCTCTTTGTTTCAGAATCAAGATATTCTCTTTGTTTTCTAAAAAATTCTTTTAATTTGGTATTATCTTCATCATATATAATATCTTTAAGCTCATTTAAAGGTATATCCCAATATTTGAATTTTTTAATCTTATCTATAATTAAAAATTGGCTGTAACTATAATATCTATAACCATTTGTTTCATCTATGTATGCCGGTACAAGTAGACCTATCTTATCGTAATATCTCAAAGTTTTAATAGTAATATTATTAATTTTTGAGACTTCTCCAATAGAATATAATTTCATATTTAATCCTCCATAAATTATGTAGATAGTTATCCAGATTATTTATATAACTCTTATGATATGCTGTATATTTCTGAATTATGAGTATAGAACTAAAATACATTTATGTAAAAGTCCAAACTCATTCGAATGAGTTTCATTAATAAAGAGTATTTAATTTTTCTAAATAATTTGAGCTTATATATTCTAACTTTTGTTTATCTTAGTTTACTTGTTTTAGATAAATTTTATGAAAAAATATAATTTTATTTAATCATAATATATTCGGGTATTATGCGTCAAATTCTTTCTTATTAAAAATGAAGTTACTAATTAATTATATTATTGACACTCCCCTAAGGTAATAGTATATCATTCTAATTGTAATTTTGATGCAATATTTTAAGTTTAATAATTAATATTAATTATAAGTAATGATTTAATTATAAAATATTTGGAAATTATATATTTTAAACAAAGGAGGAAGTCACAATGGATAAACATGATTTAAGTAAATCAGATCTAGAAACAAAATTAATTCACACTGGACATAGTTTTGATCCCGTAACACATTCTTTAGCATCACCAATATATCAAACAGCAACTTTTGGATTTGATACAGTTGAACAAATGGATGAGGCTTGGAATGAATTAGGTTACCTTTATACAAGAGAAGGAAATCCGTCTACAATTCAACTAGAAAAAAAACTTGCTGCTCTTGAAGGAGGAGAAGCTGCCGTTACAATGGGTTCAGGAATGGGAGCTGTTTGTTCAACAGTTTTAACATTACTTGAAAAGGGAGAACATATTCTATGCTCTAAAGGATTATTCTTTCACAGTGACATTTTTTTCAGAGAATTAATTGACAAGATGGATGCAGAAGTAAGCTTTGCAGATTTTAAAGATATGGAAGATGTAAAACAAAACATTAAAGAAAATACAACAATAATTTTTATTGAAACACCTGAGAATCCAAAGCTTGGTGTTGTTGATATTAAAGAGGTTGCTGAACTTGCAAAGGAAAATGATTGCATTTTAATAGTTGACAGCACATTTGCACCACCACCTATTCAATATTCATTACAACATGGAGCAGATCTTGTTTTGCATAGCTTAACAAAATATATTAATGGTCATGGCGATGCACTTGGAGGAGCAATTATAGGAAGAAAAGATCTTATAGAAAAAATAAAATACCCTGGTATGCCTTGTTATACAGGTGCAGCACTTTCACCATTTAATGCATGGTTAATTATGAGAGGCATGGCTACTCTTACAATGAGAATACAAAAACATTGTGAAAACGCTTTAGCAATTTCAAAATTCCTTGAATCACATGAATATGTAGAAAAAGTTATTTATCCAGCTCTTGAATCTGATCCATCATATGAACTATGTCAAAAACAAATGAATGGTCTTGGTGGTGGTATTGTTTCATTCTGGTTAAAAGATGGCATTAAAGGAATGACAGTAAGAGAAGCTGACTATAAGCTATGCAACAATATGAATTTACTTTCAATTGCTACAAGTTTAGGTGAAGCTCATACACTGATTCAAGTAGAAAACAGTAATATGATTAGAATTGCGGTAGGACTTGAAGGTGCACAGGATTTAATAGCAGATATAAAACAAGCTTTTGATAAATTATAAAATTTGAAGGGAGAATTGTCTATGGATAATAAAATAAGCTTATTCAAAAAATATAAATGGTTGATGATGATCACAGTATTGTCATTTGGTACGTATGCAATGTATGGTTTACCATATATGAAATCAGTATTCTATGACCCAATGAGAACAGCTCTTGGTCTTTCACATGAACAATATGGACATGTAATTGGTTTATACGGAAAAATTGCTCTGTTAATGTATTTTCCAGGTGGATGGATGGCAGATAAATTTGACCCAAGGAAACTTATGCTATTCTCTTACGTTTCTTCTGGTGCATTAGGTATTTATCTGTCAACATACCCAAGCTACGCTGGTGTACAATTTACATTTATTGCATGGGGTGTGACAACAATCCTTACATTCTGGGCAGCACAAGTTAAAGTAACTCGTTCACTTGGTGATGACGATATGCAAGGTAAAATTTTTGGAATAGCTAATGGTATTGAAGGTATTTCTGGTATGATTATTTCTTTTATTGCCCTAACAATCTTTAATATGGTTGCCGTTGAAGAATTAGGACTAAGATTTGTTCTTATATTCCAATCAAGCTTAACAATTATTGTAGGATTCATTACATTTTTCGCTTTAAGAGATGTTAAATTTAAAGACAGTGATGATGTGAAATATACAGTCCATGATTATATTAAAGTACTAAAAATGCCAGAAGTTTGGTTAATTGGTATTGCTATATTCAGTTACTACACAGTATTTTCATCACTATCATACATTAGCCCATATCTTGAAACTGAGTTTATGCTTTCAGCAGCAATGGTTGGTACAGTTTCAATATTAAGACAAACAGGTACTAAAATAATTGGTGGTCCAACCTTTGGTACGCTAGCTGACAAATGTGGATCAACATCTAAAATGTTTATCGTAGGATTTACTCTAGTAACTGTCTGCGTGGGTGCATTTATGCTTATTCCTGTTAATACAACATATACAATACTGGCAGTAGCGTTAATGTTACTTCTTGCTTTTGGTTTATTTGGTCTAACAGGTATAGGTTATGCTACAATATCAGAAAGTAAAATACCAATGAAATATACAGGTGCAGCAGTTGGACTAATATCATTAATTGGTTATGTTCCAGATGCTTTTTACTACAATATTGCTGGTAATTGGCTAGATACACACGGGAGTAAAGGCTATACTTATATTTTTACTCTTTCATTAATAATGGCAGTAGTTGGATTAGCGGTTAGCATTATACTATATAGTCGAAATAAAAAAAGTAAACTGGATAGACAAGTTAATAGTAGTGTAAAATAAATCATATATAAAAATCTATAAGTAATTAATCAACAAATTTGGAAAAATTTAAGCAACACACTATAAATTGAGCAGAGAATGGATAATTTAAATTTGTGCTAGTAGACACTATTAAAGAATAAGTTTAAGTATTATTATTAAAACTTATTCAAAGAATATAGTAAGTAAGTGAATCTGCATAAAATTATGGATTTTGGTTCTCTGCTTAAAGTGTATAATTCTATAAATAATCAAGGTTAAATATTAAACACAAATTTAATGGATTTTGAAAGATTTATATTAATAGGACTATTAGAATAGGAGCTAAAAAATGAAATTATTAGACATCATTGGAGTATTATTAGTATTCATAATTACTGGTTATATAGGTTACAGATCATCTAAGTCTGTAAAATCAATGAATGATTTTACTCTTGGAGGTAGGAATATTGGTAAGATAAAAGCTGGGTTTAGTATGGCAGCAACAGAGTTTGGAGGAAGTAGTTTTATAGGAGCTATGGCCTTTTGCTATACTGTTGGGCTTTCTGGAGTATGGTGGGATTGGTGTGCTGTTCCTGCTTTTCTTTTATTAGGAATATTTTTTGCAGCAAAGATTAAGCTTCCAAATCTTGTAACCATCACAGATTTCTTTGATCAAAGGTATGACAAAAAGACAAAATATTTATGTTCTTTTTTGCATATATTAGCTACTGTAGCACAAATAGCTGCACAATTTACTGTTGGAGCAGTTGCATTAAATGGTATAGTTGGTATACCTATTAATGTTGGACTATTTCTAACCTTGACTTTTGTTGTGTTATATACAATAAGTGGAGGGTTTATAGCTGTTGTAAATACAGACATTGTTCAATTTGTATTTATAATTGGCTCAATATTAATTTCTGTTCCGATAGCTATAGTATCATCAGGTGGAGTTGAAGGTATTATGACGACTTTACCAGAAAACCTTTTGAGGTTTGACCAGGTTTCATTTTCTACTGTAATTTCATGGACACTTTTTAGTTTATTTTCATATGCAACAAGTCAACATTATATTCAGAGAATATTTGCTTCAAAAGATAAAAGCACAGCAAAATTTTCTTTTATTTTTACTGGAGTGATGTACATATTTTATGGTCTACTCATTGCAATAATTGGAATTTGTATTATAGTATTAATACCTAATCTTGACAATCCTAATTTAGGATATGCTCTATTTGTTAAAAATTATCTACCAGTTGGAATATCTGGGCTTGCGTTAGGTTCTATATTTGCTGCTTCTATGTCAACAGCGGATTCTATGATTTTAGCAGCATCTACGCTTTTTGTTAATGACATATATATACCATATAAAGAAAAGAAGGATAAGAATTTAAGCCAAAAGCAGAAAATAAGAGTAACAAGGATTATCACTGTTCTTATTTCAATCGGTGGTGTTATTATATCTTTTATTTCAGATAACTTAATAGATATAGCTTACTTAGGGGGTTTATTTTACTCTACCGCTGTATTTATGCCTTTAATATTAGGTTTATATTGGAAAAGAGCTACTACAAAAGGGGCATACTATTCTATTATAACGGCATTAATCGTAGGGTTGTATTCAAATTTTTTCTTAGTTGGAAAAACGAGTGGAATATTAAGTATGCCATCAAATATTCTAGCTGTTATTGCAGGAACATTAGTATTAATATCCATTTCAATTGCTGATAGTAGAAAAAAATTAAAGCTTTAGGAGATTGAATTGTATCTACTAATTTATAAAAAAACAAAAACCAAACAAGAATCAATCATATTTAACTTAAAATAGTCTAAATATGATTGATTTTTTTGTTATTTATAACAAGAGATTATAAACCTTCTAAGAAGTATAATTAATTAACTTATTTATAAATATTAAATAAGAAAAAGGAAACCATAAAATTGTAACAAAATAAAAAAACAGGTGGTATGATATGAAACTTTCAAAATCTAAAAAACTGTTTTTAACACTTTTTTTATTAATGCTCGTAATAGCCTATTTTGATAACAATATAAATAATAATGATATTCTAGATAGAATAAATAATGAAAAAAACAAACTTCCAACTTCACTAAACACTCGTAAAGATAAACCAATGATTTTAGCTAAAGATTATAATGGTTTAGATTATAATAAGATAAATAGTTATAATATTGATGTTCATCTACTAGAAGAAGAAAAAAAATTAAAAGTCAAACAAAAAGTGAAATATTTCAATAATGAAAATATCGATTTAAGTGAATTGTTTTTTCATATTTATCCTAATGTTTATAAAACTAAAAGGACTGCACCTAGTATATATAACACTTATGAGGAATCTTTTCCTAATGGATTTTCAGCTGGATATATAAAATTCCAAAAAATCTGCATTAATAATAAAAAAGTTAATTATTATATTCAAGGAATAGACGATACTATATTAAAGATAAAATTGTCAAATAAACTTAAAAAATCAGAATTTGTTGTTATAGATTTAGAATATGAAGTGTTTATCCCTTGTAGTAATGGTAGATTTGGCTATGATAATGAAATATATAACTTTGGCAATTGGTACCCTATAGCAGCAGTTTATGATGATAATGGCTGGAATTTAGATCCTTACTATAATATAGGTGATCCTTTTTACAGTGATACCAGTAATTATTATGTAAACATATATACACCTAAAAATATGGTAGTAGCATCATCAGGTGATACACTTAAAAAACAAGTACAAAACAATTATATGCATTGGGAAATAAAGGCTGATTTTAGACGAGATTTTGCCTTTGTAGCAAGTAGAAAATTTTTATTAAAAGAAAAATATGTAGATGGTATTTTGATAAAGTGTTATTTATTAAAAAATAATAAAGAAGCTAATGAATATGCTGTCAAGACTGCATGTAACAGTATAAGAATTTTCAATAAGGTTTTTGGATTATATCCATTTAAGACTTATTCAGTAGTAGCTACAAATTTTCCAACAGGAATGGAATATCCGGCAATAGTATTTATCAGTCAAAAATTATACGATTCAAATAAATTAAGAGATTTAGAAATTGTTATAGTCCATGAAACAGCGCACCAATGGTGGTATTCAGCAATAGGGAATGATGAAATTGACGAACCATGGCTTGATGAGTCTTTAACTACTTATTCAGAGGTGATATACTTTGATGAAATGCTAGGAGAAGTAGCAGGAGAAAAATATTTTGATGAAAGTATAAAACAGCCATATGATTTTACAAAGTCAAGAATTAAAAATAAAAGGGTTTTAAGACCATTAAGCGATTTTAATGGTTGGTTAGATTATGATGGTTTAGTTTATAATAAAGGAGCTATATTTATACATGAAATAGAAAAAAATTATGGAGAAAGTGTTTTATATAATATACTCAAAAAATATTATAAAGAATACAAATTTCATAATGCTACTTCTGACGAATTTTTAGATTTATGTCAGCAAATGACTAATCATGAATTTAAACAACTAGTTGATAAATGGTTATACAATTAATAAAAATAAATCTTAGAATGTTGTTTTTGGTGTGAATGTTTACTCATTATAAAACAATCCAATAGAGCGACTTTAAAAAATATTTTGAGATAATCACAAACTGAAATATAGAATCAAACATTTTAGTTCATTTTTTAAAATTACTATCAAAATAAGAAAACGTTCTCATAATGATAGTAGCAGAGTTTAATAGTAAATTAGATAGCTATAATATGTTTATGGGAATAAATACATTCTCAAAATGATAGTAATATATAAGAAATTAATAAAAAATTGGAGTATTAAACTAGCATTTTTGCTAGTTTTTTTATTTATTTATAAAATTCTCACTTTTTTAAGGTAGAGTAAAAAATATTAATTTAAGTTGTAATGGAGTATTTATCTAATGTATCAATGATTTACTTTAGAAAAGCATATTTACTTGGCATACAACTTGCTTTTTATAATGTCAACGAAGGGAGGGATAATGTGACTAATCAAGAAATACTAAAGTTATTAAAAAGAGAGGTAGTACCTGCACTTGGATGTACTGAACCCATAGCAGTAGCTTTAGCAGCAGCAAAAGCTAGTGAAGAATTAAAAAATAGACCTGAGAGTGTAGAAGTGTATGTAAGTGCAAATATACTAAAAAACGGTATGGGTGTTGGTGTTCCTGGTACAGGTATGACAGGATTATATATAGCAACTGCATTAGGCTGTATTGGTGGAAAATCTGAAAAAGAATTAGAAGTGTTATCAGATGTAACACAGCAAGATGTAGAAGATGCTAAAAAGATGGTCAAAGATAATAAAATAAAAGTTAATTTAAAAGATATAAAAGAGAAATTGTATATTGAAGTTATAGCTAAGGAAAACGATAACTATGCAAAAGTAGTTATAAGAAAACAACATAGTAATATAGTTTTAGTTGAATTTAATGATAAGGTAATATATAAAATTGATGAAGAACCAGAGAATGTAAAAGCAGACAATAGCAAATTAAAACTTACAGTAGATGAAATATACAATTTTGCTCTTTCAGTAGATATTGAAGATGTAAAATTCCTTTTGGATGGAGCTAAAATGAATAAAGATTTAGCAGACGAAGCGCTTAATAATAATTACGGTTTACAGGTTGGGAAAACGATTCTTAAAGGGATTGAAAGTGGTTTTTATAGTGATGATATACAATCTTATGCAAAGGCTTTAACTGCAGCAGCTGCAGACGCAAGAATGTCAGGATGTATGCATGCAGTGATGAGTAATTCAGGCAGTGGAAATCAAGGTATAACAGTATCATTGCCAGTTTATGCAGTTGCATTGAAATTAAATGCAGATGAAGAAAAAACAATAAGAGCTTTAACTATTAGTAATTTAATAGCAATACATATTAAAACCTATCTAGGAAGACTATCAGCTTTATGTGGTTGTGTAGTTGCATCAACTGGATCAAGTTGTGGTATAACCTATCTATTAGGAGGAGAATTAAAAAATATAAAATATTCAATAAAAAATATGATAGGTGATATATCAGGTATGGTATGTGATGGTGCTAAATGTGGATGTGCATTAAAGGTTTCAACAGGAGTTAGTTCAGCTATACAATCAGCAATGCTTGCAATTAATGATATTGAAATATCTTATCATGATGGAATTGTCGATGATGATGTAGAAAATACTATTAAGAATTTATGCATGCTTGGTATCGAGGGAATGAATAATGCAGATAAAGTAATGCTTGATATCATGGTAAGCAAATAATAAAGAGGAGTGTATTTAAGCTATGAAAAGAAAAAAAGTATTTACATTGATTTTGGTAGTAACGTTAATAACTTCCTTATTATTAGTAGGTTGTGGAGATTCAAAGAAAGGTACTGCTGATAATGGCAATGCCTCTAATACTATTAAGATTGCAGTAGCAGGACCTATGACTGGTGACTACGCCCAATATGGAGAAGCTTTTCAAAGAGCAACATCATTAAAAGCTAAAGAAATAAATGATGCAGGTGGAATTGATGGTAAAAAGATTGAATTAATTGTTTTAGATGATAAAAATGATGCAAAAGAAGCGACAAACGTTGCTCAAAAGTTAATATCAGATGAAGATATAGTAGGTTTAATAGGACATTTCTCTAGCAGTGCATGTCTAGCAGCAGCTCCAGTTTATCAAAAAGCTGGACTAGTTGAATTTTCACCAACATCTTCTCATCCAAGATTTACAAAACAAGGAACATATATGTTTAGAAATGTAAACACACAAGAAGTAGAAGGACCAATAGCAGCAGAATTTGCAATCAACGATCTTGGTAAAAAGAAAATAGCTATTATTTATATAAACAATGACTGGGGAATTACAGCTAAAGATAATTTTATAAGTAAAGCTGAAGAACTAGGCGGAGAAATAGTAGCTTGTGAAACATTTATAGGTGGACAAACTAAAGACTTTACTCCAACTATTACAAAAATAAGAGAAGCTGAACCTGAATTAGTATTCCTTGCAGCTATGTATTCAGAATCAGGAATGATAGCACAACAAATAAAACAAATGAATTATGATGTACAATTACTTGGAACAAGTGCATTAAATAATGAACAATTCTTGAAATTAGCAGGTGATTCAATAGAAGGCTTATACTTGACAAATAACTTCTTTGCACAAGATCCTAAACCAATGGTACAAAATTTTATTAAAGAATTTAAAGATGAATTTGGTGTTGAGCCTGATCAATTTGCGGCTCTTGCATATGATTCATTAGGGATGATGGCAGAGGCTCTTAAAGTATCAGGCTGTGATAGAGCAAAGCTTAGAGATGAGCTTGCAAAGATAAAAAATTATGAAGGTGTAACTGGAAATACAACATTTAATGAAAATCGTGATGTTATTAAAGAAATGGTAATTCTTCAAGTTAAAGATAATAAGTTTACCCTATATAAATAATAACATATAATACCCAAAGGTAGTGCAGCATATTGCTGTACTGCCTTATAAAAAGAACGGGGGGAAGTAGATGATAGTACAGCAGTTAATCAATGGCCTTACTATAGGAAGTACATATGCATTGGTTGCTATAGGGTACACAATGGTTTTTGGTATATTAGAGCTAGTTAACTTTTCACATGGATCTGTTTATATGACAGGAGCATTTTTAACATTAATTTTTTTAACATCATTTGGTGCAAATTTTTTCTTAGCTTTTGTAATTAGTATAATATTAACCGGTTTATTAGGGGTTATGGTTGATAGATGTGCATTAAAACCATTAAGAAAAAAGAATGCTCCAAAAGTTAGTTCGCTTATAAGTACAATAGGTGTATCTATATTTTTACAAAACTTAGTAATGATGATATGTGGATCAGAAACTAAAAATTTTCCACTAATAATAGATTTAGGAAGCTTTAATATAGGAGAGGCTAGTATTTCTTATTTACAAATAATAATTTTTAGTATATGTATTTTACTACTAATAGCTCTTCAAATACTAGTAAACAAAACAAAAGTTGGAAAAGCTATGAGAGCTACTGCACAAAATATGGAAGCTGCAAGACTTATGGGAATTAATGTTAATACTATTATTACCTTAACATTCTTTATTGGTGCAGCATTAGCATCAGTGGCAGGAACAATGGTTGGAATGTATTATCAAACAGTTGATTATGCAATGGGCTTTATGGTAGGTTTAAAAGCATTTGCAGCAGCAGTATTGGGTGGAATAGGTGTTTTGCCAGGAGCTATGTTGGGCGGTTTAACTATTGGAATTATTGAAACAATAACTGCAGGTTATTTCAATGCAGGATATAGAGATGCAGTAGCATTTGCTATATTGATTATAGTTCTTATATTTAAACCATCAGGTTTACTTGGTAAACAAGCGCCAAAGAAAGTGTAGGTGATAATCTTGAATAGTTTAATAAATAGATTATTTAAATTTATATTAGAAAAGAACAAACTAATTTCAACAATTTTAATAATACTTATAGTTGCTATACCATATTATGGATTCAGTCCATATATAATGAGAATAATAATATTAACAGGGATATATATAATTTTAGCATCGAGCTTAAATTTATTAACTGGTTTTACAGGACAAGTTTCATTAGGCCATGCTGCTTTTTATGGAATTGGAGCATATGCTTCAGCATTAATAGCCATAGATTTAGGGATGCCTTATATGGTAAGTTTAATAATGGCAGGTATAATAGCAGGTTTAGCAGCATTTCTAATAGGTGTACCTACACTTAAACTGGAAGGAACATATCTATCTATCGTAACTTTAGGATTTTGTGAAATTATGCGACTTACTGAATTAAACTGGATGGATGTTACAAGAGGACCGTTAGGATTGCCTGGAATACCTTGTCCGAGTATTTTTGGATTTGCAATTGATACAGATACAGAATATTTTTATTTGATATTAATATTAGTAACTATATGTCTTGTAACTATATATAATATCATAAATTCAAGGACTGGTAGAGCATTAATATCTATTAAAGAAGATGAGCTTGCATCAGAAGCAATGGGTGTAAATACTTTCAAATATAAAATGATAGCATTTACAACATCAGCATTCTTTGCTGGAATAGCAGGTAGTTTCTATGCTCATTATGTAACATATATTGATCCTCAGTCATTTACATTTGATGAATCTATTCAAATATTAAGTATGGTTATACTAGGAGGAATGGGTAGTATACCTGGAGCTATAATAGGTTCAATAATACTAGTATCTGTACCTGAAGTATTGCGTTCAGTGCAAGAATATCGAATGGTTATATATGGATTAGTATTAGTGGTAATGATGCTTACAAGACCACAAGGTATATTAGGAAATGTTAATATAACTAAATGGATGAAGGAAAAATTAAATAAACAAAAATCTCAAAAGGAGGTTGCTTAATATGCATAAACTACAAACTAGTAATCTTACAATGAGATTTGGTGGACTAACAGCAGTAGGAAGTGTTGATATGCATATAGATGAAAATGAAATAATAGGTTTAATAGGACCTAATGGTGCAGGGAAAACAACTTTCTTTAATATGCTTACTGGAATGTATGCGCCTACAGAAGGAAAAATTACTTATAAAGGCGATGATATAACAGGATTAAAACCTTATAAAATTACTGATATAGGTTTAGCAAGAACATTTCAAAACATAAGATTATTTAAAAAAATGACAGTGCTTGAAAATGTTATGCTTGGAATGCATACGAGGACAAAAAGCACTATGTTCAATTCAATATTCAAAACCAGGATACATAAAAAAGAAGAAATTGAAAATGTAAAAAAATCTATGGATATTTTAAAAATGGTAGAGCTTGACCATAAAAAAGATGAATTAGCTCAAAATTTACCATATGGAGAACAAAGAAAGCTTGAAATAGCAAGAGCTATGGCTAGTAATCCAGGGATATTGCTTTTAGATGAGCCAGCAGCAGGTATGAATGAACAAGAAACTATAGATTTAAAAGAATTTATTGGTAAATTAAAAAAAATAGGCATGACAGTTTTACTAATCGAGCATGATATGAAATTAGTAATGAGTATATGTGAAAGAATTTATGTTTTAGACCATGGAAAACTTATAGCACAAGGAAATCCAAAAGAAATACAGTCAAACCCAAAAGTAGTAGAAGCATATTTAGGAAAGGGGGTTTAGACATGGCTTTGTTAAAACTAACTGATTTACATGTAAGTTATGGTAGTATAAAAGCTGTTAAAGGTATAGACATAGAAATAAATGAAGGTGAGATAGTATCTTTAATAGGTAGTAATGGTGCTGGTAAAACAACCACAATGAGAACAGTTTGCGGCCTTATTAAACCTGTTCATGGTAAAATCGAATTTGATGGAAAAGACATAACTAAAACAGGTACATCAGATATAGTAAAAATGGGAATTAGTATGTCACCTGAAGGAAGACAAGTTTTTCCTAAAATGAGTGTTAAAGATAATTTAGTAATGGGTGGCTTTATAAAGACTAGTTCTGAAATTGATGAAATGATAGAGAAGGTATTTAATTTATTTCCAAGATTAAAAGAGAGAATTAATCAACAAGCAGGAACACTTTCAGGCGGAGAACAACAAATGCTTGCAATTGGTAGAGCTATGATGTCTAAACCAAAGCTATTACTTTTAGATGAACCTTCATTAGGATTAGCTCCAATAATAGTACAAGATATATTTAATTTAATTCAAGAAATAAATAAAATGGGAACAACAATAATGCTTGTTGAGCAAAATGCCAGAATGGCTTTAATGATTGCAGATAGAGGATATGTACTGGAAACAGGTAAGATTACATTATCAGACAATGCAAATACACTATTAAATAGTGATGAAGTGAGAAAGGTATACTTAGGTGAAAACTAAGTAATATTATAAAAAGATTAAAGGAGGATATATAAAATGGGAGAAATGATGTATACACAAAAAGAATTTACAGATGCTTTTAGATCAGCAATAGAGGATAGAGCAACATGGTTTTATTTATTATTAAATGCAGCAGAGGAATTAGGTGGAGATCCAGATAAAATTGCCGAAATAGCAATAACTAGATTTGGTAAAATGAAAGGTAAAAAAATGGAAGATAGTTTAGGAAGAGTTACAGACGCAGGAGATTTTGTAAAGAAATTATCTGAAGGACCAGCTTTCAATGCTTTTGAAATGGAAAGAGTTAGATTTGATGAAAAACAAGGTGAATTAAAATTCAGATATTGTGCATTAGTTGAAGCTTGGAAAAAACTAGGATGTTCAGCAGAAGAAATTTCTAGATTATGCAAATTAGCAAGTTATGGAGATTTTGGAGTAGTTAGCTGCTTCCCATCACTAAACTTAGAATTCAAACAATTATTAGCTAATGGTGATGAGTGCTGTCACATGGTAGTAACACCAAAAGAAGAAAAATAGGATAACAATTAATATAGATTGAGGAGGAAAATAAAATGGGAGAAATGATGTATACACAAAAAGAATTTACAGATGCTTTTAGATCAGCAATAGAGGATAGAGCAACATGGTTTTATCTATTATTAAATGCAGCAGAAGAAACAGGAGTAGATCCTGATAAAATGGCTGAAATAGCTATAACTAAGTTTGGAAAAATGAAAGGTAGAAAAATGGAAGAATCAATGGGCAAAATCGAAAATGCAGGAGATTTTGTTATGAAATTATCAGAAGGTCCTGCTAATGAAGCATTTGCTATGGAAAGAGTAAGACATGATGAAGAGCAAGGTGAATTAAAATTCAAGTATTGTGCATTAGTAGAAGCTTGGAAAAAGTTAGGATGTAATTCTAGTGAGATAGAAAGATTATGTAAATTAGCAAGCTATGGAGATTTTGGAGTAGTAAGCTGTTTCCCAGAATTAAACTTAGAATTTAAAAAGTTATTAGCTAAAGGAGAATGTTGCTGTCATATGGTAGTAACACCAAAAAAATAACTTTTAAGCCTGATTATTCATATAACTTTGAATAATATGCTGTAAGTTTCTGAATTAGAAGATTCCAGTGAAATCGAAGGCATACCGAGTTGGTATGTCGAGAATTTAATGGACATCTTATAATCAGAAGGAATACTTACTAATGAATCTCCTATTCCGCTTCTTCATAGGAGTAAGCGATTCACATAAAATCATAGATTTTAGTTCACTGCTCATAATTTTCTATGAATAATCTGGGTTTAATTATATGTAGGAGGAGATAGCATGAAAAAATTAATCAATAAAACTCAAGATGTAGTTGAAGAAATGCTTCAGGGTATAGCATTAGCACATTCTGATAGAGTAAAAAGAATAGAAGGTTTTAATGTTATTGCAAGAAATGAAAAAGGAAATAAAGTTGGTTTAGTAAGTGGTGGAGGAAGTGGTCATGAACCTTCACACGCTGGATTTGTTGGACAGGGAATGCTAGATGCAGCAGTAGCGGGTAATGTATTTGCTTCGCCAAGTCCAGATCAAATAATAGAGGGAATAAAAGCAGCTGATAATGGAAAAGGAGTATTATTAGTAGTAAAAAATTATTCCGGAGATATAATGAATTTTGAAATGGCAGCAGAGTTAGCTGAAATGGAAGGAATAGAGACAAGAACTATAGTAGTTAATGATGATGTGGCAGTAGAAGATAGTACCTATACAACAGGAAGAAGAGGTATAATCGGAACAGTTTTTGTTCATAAAATAGCAGGTGCTGCCGCACAAAAGGGTTTAAACCTTGATGAGGTTAAAAGAATAGCAGATAAAGTTGTTGACAATGTCAGATCAATGGGTATGAGCCTTACACCATGCATTATACCGGAAGTTGGCAAACCTGGCTTTGAATTAAAAGACAATGAAATGGGTATAGGTATAGGCATACATGGTGAACCAGGAGTAGCAGTAAGCGAAATCAAAACTGCTGATGAAACAGCGGAGATTCTTGTTAATAAAATACTAGAAGACAAAGACTATTGTAAGTCAGAGGTAGGTATTATTATTAATGGTTTGGGAGCAACACCACTAATGGAGTTATATATCGTAAATAGAAAAGTTCAAGAATTATTGAAAGAAAAAAATATTAAGGTATACAAGACTTATGTAGGAAATTATATGACAGCACTTGAAATGGCTGGATTTAATATTAGTTTAATAAAATTAGATGATGAACTTAAAGAGTTATTAGACTATCCATGTAATACACCCGCTCTAGTACAGATTTAGGAGGGAAAAAATGAAAGCAGAAAATGTTTTAGAAATACTAGATATTTTTAGTGAAAAAATAATAAAAGAGAAAGATTATTTAACTGAATTAGACGCTGCTACTGGAGATTCTGACCATGGAATAAACATGGAAAAAGGGATTTTAGCATATAAAGAAAAAGCTACAGATTTTAAAAATGAAAGTTTGCAAAACATTTTTAAAAATTTTGGTATGATAGTAATGTCAAAAGTAGGAGGCGCTTCAGGTGCATTGTATGGAACTGCATTTATAAAAAGTGCTAAGGCGGTTGGAAATGCAGATAGTATAGATAATAAATTACTATTGACTATTTTAGAAGAAGCCTTAGCTGGTATAAAAATGAGAGGTAGAGCAGTTGTAGGAGAAAAAACTTTAGTTGATACTTTAGAACCAGCGGTAGAATGCTATAGAACTCATCTTGAGAGTAATTGCGAAATAGAAAAACTAATGACAGAGTTTAAAGAATCTGCAAAAAAAGGTATGGAATCAACAAAAGATATGGTAGCAAAAAAAGGAAGAGCTCACTATCAAGGTGAAAATAGTAGAGGTCATCTAGATCCGGGAGCAGTTTCATTATATTATTTATTAGAAATAATTGCAGACTATGTTCTTAATAAGAGGTGATTAAATGGTAGGTATAGTAATAGTGTCTCATAGCTATAAGGTAGCAGAAGGTATAAAAGATATATTAGATCAAATGGCTCAAAAATCAGTACCTATAGCAACAGCAGGAGGAACATCAGACTTAGATATTGGTACTGATCCATTTAAAATTAAAGATGCTATAGAAGAAGTGTATTCAGAAGATGGTGTAATAATATTTATAGATATAGGTAGCGCAATAATGAATACAAAAATAGCAATAGAATTTTTAGATGATGAAATGCAAAGCAATATAGTTATAGCTAATGCTCCAGTATTAGAAGGAGGCTTAGTAGCTGCTGTTGAATCAAAAATAGGCAGAGATTTAATGAGTATAAAGGAATCAGTAGAGCAATCAGTTAAAGAAATTGATAAATTCATGGATTAGTTTACTAATCCATGAATAATACAGAATATTGTCTAGTTTAGTCGAATTCTGATATAATACATGTATCTTATAGAATTGTTTGAGGTGATTTTTTGAAGCTAAAAGATATTGGAAAATACGTGCAAAAAGTTTCAGAAAATATTGCTAAGGTAATAAATGCTGATGTAACCGTTGTTGATGTTGATAGAACTAGAATAGCTGGAACAGGTCGGTTTGTTTTAAAGATTGGTTCTAAAATAGATAAAAATTCGTTTTACAATGAAATATTAAAAACAGGGCAGCATAAAATATTTAAAGGGAAATATTCAAATGGTTCTTGTAAAGTTTGTGCACATAATAATAATTGTGAAGAAGTTTTTGATATTTGTTGTCCTGTAAAAAAAGGTGATTTAGTAGTTGGTGTAATAGGTATTGTAGCGTTTAATGAATCACAAAAACATGATTTGGTTCAAAAAAAAGAGGATCTTATAAGTTTTATTTATAATATGTCAGATTTGTTGATTTCTAAATTAGAAAATAAAGGTACAAATATAAGTACCATAAAAAAAACATATAATGCAATAACATTTGACGATATAATTGGTAATAATAAACATATGCAAAAAGCAAAAGATAGAGCTAAAATAGCAGCCCAATCTTGTTCTAATATTCTAATAACAGGTGAAAGTGGTACTGGAAAAGAAATGTTTGCACAAGCAATACATAATGAAAGTAAAAGAAGTGGCCATCCTTTTGTTGCAATTAATTGCGCTGCTATTCCAGATGGTCTTCTTGAAAGTGAATTGTTTGGCTATGAGCAAGGTGCATTTACAGGTGCTAAAAACAATGGTAAAAAAGGTAAATTTGAAGTAGCAGCAGGAGGAACAATTTTTCTGGACGAAATAGGAGATATGCCTTTATATTTGCAATCTAAATTATTAAGAGTACTACAAGAAAGATATATTGAACATATAGGCAGTAATAAAATAATAGACATAGACGTTAGGATAATTTCAGCAACACATAAAAACTTAGAACAATTAGTTAAAGAAGGCATTTTTAGAAATGATTTATATTATAGATTAAATGTTATTCCTATTTATATACCTTCTTTAAAAGAAAAAAATGATGATATATGTTCATTAATGGAAAAATTGTTAATTAAATGCAATCATAAATTAAATAAGAATGTAGAAGCTTTTTCAAAAGATGTGTATGAAATATTTAATAGATATGACTGGCCAGGAAATGTAAGAGAATTAGAAAATGTTATAGAATACGCTATAAACATGGAAAAAAGTAAAGTAATTTCAATTGATAGTTTACCTGATAAAATCAAGAAATTTAAAGATACAGAGGAATTATATAATGATGAAAGAATAAAAAATATACATGTATTAGAAAAGGAAGAGATTGTTAAAGCTTTGTATTTCTATGGTTCAAATACAGAAGGAATAAAAAAGAGTGCAAAAGCACTAGATATTGGAGTTGCAACACTATATAGAAAAATAAAAAAATATCAAATTAGTATTTAAGACAAAATAAAATTGAGAAGGTGATAAGTTTGGTAGAAAACACTGTTGTTATACATAATGATGATGGATTACATGCAAGACCTGCAACAAAGATTATAGAAATAGTAAACAACCATAAATCAAATGCCTTTCTTTGCTATAATAATAAGAAAATAAATTTAAGAAGTATAGTATCTATTATGTCATTGTCGATAGAAAAAGGAACTGAAATTAAGTTCATGACAGAAGGCGATGATGAACAAGAATTATTAGATAAGTTAATTCATTTAGTAGATTCAAAATTTGAATAAATAAGAGCTCTTTTCTTTATATTAGAGGAAAGAGCTCTTATAAATTTAATATTAGTATAATTATTCATAACTAATCAAAATTTCCAAAAAATTCATAATATCCATTGTATGAATTAAATTGATACCAATCAATTTTTTGTGTTTCTTTATTAAAGATACATATGCCGTAGTCATATTTAATTAAAATATTTCTAGGCTTATCAAGACGGATTCTTCCTCCTGTAATAGGTATTTTATTATTGTCTGATTCATAGAAAGATGAGTCTATAATTTCATTTTCATATTGTAATTCAGCATATATTTTTTCTTTAGCACTTTTATAGGTATATCTAGGAAAAGTAATTACGAATATTATTATAATTCCTAGAAGAATACATGAGTTGACAATAAAAAAGTTTTTTTGTTCATAATTTTTAAAAAATATTACATATACAAATGATGCAATCATCAAAAACATACTTAAATATTCAAAATGTATTAATATTTCTTCATATACGTGTTCGTTAGCGACTAAATAAAATAAATTTAGAAATATATATAATTGAACTATTGTTAAATTGTATTTTTTAAATTTAGGCATAAATTCCTCCAATTTTTAATCAAATATAATACATATAAATACAGTTCAGCTTCATAAATATAAGTTAGTGGAATTCTAGATTTGAATAAATAAGAGCTCTTATAATTTAACATTAGTATAATTATTTATAACTCATCGACAGTTTTAAAAAGTTCATAATGTCCATTATATGAATTGAATTTATACCAATCAATTTTGTGTGTGTCTTTATTAAAGATACATATAGCGTAGTCATATTTAATTAAAATATTTCTAGGCTTATCAAGGCCAATTCTTGTACCTATAATAGGTATTTTATTATTGTCTGGTTCATAGAAAGATGGGCTTATAATTTCATTTTCATATTGTAATTCAGCATATATTTTTTCTTTAGCACCTTTATAGGTATATCTAGGAAAAGTAATTAAGAATATTATTATTATTCCTAGAAAAATACATGAGTTGACAATAAAAAAGTTTTTTTGTTCATAATTTTTATAAAATATTACATATACAAATGATGCAATCATCAAAAACATACTTAAATATTCAAAATGTATTAATATTTCTTCATATAAGTATTCATTAGCGACTAAAAAAAATAAATTTAGAAATATATATAATTGAACTATTGTTAAATTGAATTTTTTTAATTTAGGCATAAATTCTCCATTTATTTTTATCAAAATACATATAAATATAGCTATTTTTTGTTAACAGTAAGGTGTTGATTTTTCATTTCCACTTTTATATTATTTTATAATTACTATGATATCATATGTTGTTTAAAAAAATGTATATTATTGTTATAAGTTATAAAATTAAGAAATAATACAATTTAAATACTTATTATTACTAAGTTTGATTAAATATTAAATTTTAGTAATATACACTATCTTGAATTCAATAAAACACTATTATATAAATATTGGCTACATAAGTTTAGATAATACATATAACTGAAATTAAGTTTATAACAGAAAGTGATGATGAAAAAGAGTTATTAGATAAATTAGTTGAATTGGTTAATTCAAAATTTGAATAAATAAGAGCTCTTTTCTTTATGAGAAGAGTTTTTATTCGTTATATTTTTAAATTGTATAAGTTAAGTCAAATATGTAAAATATAAAAGTATTATTTACTTTGATTTTTTTAGAATATTTTTATAGCATATTATAACAAGAGTATGAAGAAATATTAAATAATAATCAAGAATTATACAATAATTATGTAGGTGATATTTTGAAGAAAATTAGTATAGCGTTGGTTTTATTAATATTTATTAGTAGTATAGTATATAGTGATGATTTAAATACAGGGTTAAAAGGAGCATTATTAGCTGATTTTGAAAGTGGAAAAATAATATACAGTTACAATATAGATGAACCTATAGAAATTGCCAGTATAACAAAATTAATGACTTATACTGTAGCAATGGACGAAATAAAAAAAAAGAAATTAAATTTAGACGAATATGTTGATATAGGTGAAAATCCTCCAAAAGAATATGGTTCAACATATAGACTAAAAATAGGTGAAAGAATAAAGCTACAAAAACTTATAGAATCAATGTTAATAGCTTCTGCAAATGATTCATGTGTAGCATTATCAGAGCATATAGTTGGAAGTGAAGAAGAGTTTGTAAATTTAATGAATAAAAAAGCAAAAGAGATAGGGCTAAAAAACACTAAGTATATAAACTCAAACGGCTTACCAGAAAATGAAAAACAAAATCTTATGAGTATGAAAGATATATTGACACTTACAAGATATGTTTTAAAAACCTATCCAGAGATATTAGATATCACCAACAAAGAAGTATTGAAAAAAGGGAAAATAGTTTTTAAAAATACTAATCCATTGTTAACTAGAATTGAAGATGTAGATGGATTAAAAACAGGATATACAGAAATGGCTGGCTATTGCTTAGTATCTACAATGAATGTACCTAAATCTCAAAATAATGATAAAGAATTTAGATTTATTGGTATTACAATGGGAGCGAAAAGTAAACCAGAAAGAACCAAAAGAAGTTATAATTTATTAGACTACGGTTTAAAAAATTATAGTTATAAAAAGCTGGTAGAACAAGGACAAAATGTACAAGAATCAGTAGTTGTTAATGGTAAAAATAAGACAATAGAAGCTATAGCAAAAGAAGATATATACGCTTTAGTAAAAAAAGATTCTATTATTACTCAAAAAGTTGAAATCATAGAAGAATGCAAAGCACCCATTGACAAAGGTCAATATTTAGGAAAAGTTTTGTACTATTTAGGAGAAGAAAAAATTGCTGAGGGAGATTTAATAGCTAAGAGTGATGTAGAAAAAAAATCATATATTACTGATATACTTAACTATATAAAGGGTATTTTCTGTAATGTATGTATATCTTAGTTATCAATAACAAAAAAACTACAAATTTTCAAAATAAATTTTTGACATAATAATATATATGTATTATAATGAGTATAATATTAAAAGACTATGAAGAGAAGAGTAGTAATGGAAGGTAGTTAAAGCGAGTCGGTAAAGGTGAGAGACCGATACGAGAGCCATTTACGAAGAACATCTCTGAGTTGCTAACCGAAATCCTAACAGAGAGTAGACTTAGCCGGAACCAAACCGTTATAGATTGGACAGTATGTAAGTACTGATAAAGTGATTATGTTTAGTAATAAACAGGGTGGTACCGCGGAAGATATACCTTTCGTCCCTATATAGGGATGAAAGGTTTTTTATATTTTTTGAACAATAAATAATATAAGGAGGTAAAAACAATGAGTTACACATTAATAAAAGACATCTATGGGAAACAGCAAGATTACAAAGATCAAACTATCAAAATAGCTGGATGGATAAGGACAATAAGAGCATCAAAGAAATTTGGGTTCATAGAATTAAATGACGGGACGTTCTTTAAAAATATTCAAGTAGTATTTGAGGAAGACTTAGAAAATTTTGATGTAATCAAAAAACTTTCAATTAGTTCATCAATCATAGTTGAAGGTAAATTTGAACTTACACCAGGAGCAAAACAACCATTTGAAATAAAAGCTCAAAAAATAGTAGTAGAAGGAACTTCTTCAGCAGATTATCCGCTACAAAAGAAAAGACATACATTTGAATATCTTAGAACAATAGCACATTTAAGACCAAGAAGTAACACATTTTCAGCAGTATTTAGAGTACGTTCATTAGCTGCTTATGCAATTCACAAGTTCTTTAATGAAAGAGGGTTTGTATATACACATACACCAATTATAACAGGTAGTGACTGTGAAGGTGCAGGAGAAATGTTTAGAATAACAACACATGATCTAAACGATATTCCTAGAGATGAAGAAGGTAAAATAGACAACACATTAGATTTCTTTGGAAAAGAAACAAACCTTACAGTTAGTGGACAGTTAAACGCTGAAAGTTATGCGCAAGCATTCAGAAGAGTTTATACATTCGGACCAACTTTTAGAGCTGAAAACTCAAATACAGCTAGACATGCGGCAGAATTTTGGATGGTAGAACCAGAGATAGCATTTGCTGATTTAGCGGATGATATGAAGCTAGCAGAAGATATGCTTAAATTCATAATAAAATATGTTATGGAAAATGCAAAGGAAGAAATAGAGTTTTTTAACAAGTTTATTGATAAAGGATTAATAGAAAGATTAAACAATGTAGCAAATTCTGATTTTGCTAGAATAACATACACAGAAGCTGTAGAAATTCTAAAAAAAGCAGATGTCAAGTTCCAATATCCAGTAGAGTGGGGAACAGATTTACAAACTGAACATGAGAGATATATTACAGAACAAGTGTATAAAAAACCAGTATTTGTAACAGATTATCCAAAAGAAATTAAGGCTTTCTATATGAGATTAAATGATGATGGTAAAACAGTTGCAGCTATGGATTTACTAGTACCGGGAATAGGTGAAATAATAGGTGGAAGCCAAAGAGAAGAAAGATTAGACGTATTACAGCAAAGAATAGATGAACTAGGCTTAAATAGAGAAGATTATTGGTGGTATTTAGAGCTTAGGAAATTTGGTACAACTAAACATGCAGGATATGGCTTAGGCTTTGAGAGAGCTATAATGTATCTAACAGGAATGGGTAACATAAGAGATGTAATACCATTCCCAAGAACAGTAAAATCAGCGTTATTCTAAAGGTAAAATAAGAAGGTATCTTTTTTCATTAAAACATGAGAGAAGATACCTTTTATTTTAAGCAGAGTAATATATATTTATTTAAAAGCTAGTCTGCTTACTTCTAGGAATATAATGAGTGTAGTTTCACTAATTGTACTAAATAATTGCAAACGATTATTGTATGGTTTTGTATAAAAGTATTGTTTAATGTACTTTTTCTAGGATTACTTTTATATGACTGTAATATGCTTTACAAACTAATATATATTTAGAATACATAGAGGAAAGCCTTAAAATTAGATAATTTGACAAATATAAAAAAATATTATATCATATATAAGTATCGATATATGTGCATCTGTAGCTCAGTAGGATAGAGCAGTGCCCTCCTAAGGCATGTGTCGGGGGTTCGACTCCTCTCAGGTGCACCATTTTTATGTCTTAAAATAGATAGTAGTTACAATGAAAATAATAGGTAAGGATTTAAATTATTAGATTCTTATAAAGATTATTCTGTTCTAAAGTGACAGAATTTTTTTGTTCTCAGGTATAATTTTTTTGGGTACAAGTATAATCTCTTCATTTGGAATGTTTTTAAAAGGTAAATTGTATTGCAAAAAATCATTTAGCAGTTGAATGGTTAAGCGATTGTTAATAAAAATTATAAAAATTATATTCTACCAAATAAGAAAAGAATTTGGTGGGTATTTTAAAAAATATATATGTATGATAGAATTAATTCACATACTATTAACAGTAATAATTAATGAAATAATCATGGTTTGAAGCTAACTAAAGAAACTTTTTCATAATAACAATAACTGGGAAAGAGTTAGAATAGGTGAAACAATGGAAATGAATAAAATTGATATCGCAAAGTAAAATAATTAAAAACAAATCGGCAGGTGTTTAAATATGAACGAAGTAGACGCTTATATAAGTAAATTGTCTTATGAAAGAAAGAAGAAAGTAGAAGACATAGTACAATTTATCAGATTTAAATATCCAAACATAATAGAAAGCTGTAATTACGGACCCAAAACTAAATTTCCCGTATTTAGGCAAAGTGGAAGCAGGATATATGTAGGTATAGCAAGTCAAAAATCATATATATCAATACATTTTGGCAAATACGATTGTGTAGATATAGTAGCTCAGGCGGACAAAAAAATAAAAACAGGCGTTGGATGTGTCAAAATACCAGATAGTATACCATTTCCTTTAGAGTATATTAAACAAGCTATTTATTTTTGTTTGAATGACAAAGAATAAAGTATTTAACAAATTAGGAGAAATAAAATGGATGAATATTACATGAAGCTAGCGATTGAAGAAGCATACAAAGCTTATGAAATTAAAGAAGTGCCTATAGGAGCTGTTATAGTAAAAAATAACGAAGTAATTTCAGAAGGATATAATTTAAGAGAAACATCAAAAGATGCAACGACACATGCTGAAATGATAGCAATAAGAGAAGCATGTGAAAAGCTAGGTGGATGGAGACTTTCTGGATGCTGCATGTATGTGACAATAGAACCATGTCCAATGTGTGCAGGAGCTATAGTTAATTCTAGAATAGATAGACTTGTAATAGGAGCGCTTGATCCAAAAGCAGGGGCTTGTGGTTCAGTAATGAACATAGTCGAAAATCCAAAGTTGAATCACAGAGTAGAAGTAGTAAAAGGTATTTTAGAAAATGAATGTTCTAAAATTATGAAAGATTTCTTTTCAGAGTTACGTAGTAAAAAAGGAAAGAATAAAATAAATTTATAAGTTTAGGCTTTGAATTAATACATAGAAGCTTTGTTGAAATATCAACAATGTTGTAAGATGCATAAATTTGATGAATAAGGTGATTATGTGGATATTATAAATTTCATTGAGGTTAAAACAGATGAAGTTAGTATAGAAGATTTAAATAAATATCATGAACCTGAAAAGATCTTTGGATTTTGTAAAAGATGTCCAAATTACAATAAAATATGGTCGTGCCCACCTCATAAATTTGAAACATCTGATTACATAGACAGCTATAATTATTGTAGTGTAGTAAGAGTTAAAATACACATAAAGGAAGAATCGAGAGCCAATAAAGAGGCAAAAAAATTATCTAGAAAAATATCTGATAACATCAGGCTATATTTTGACAAAAGCCTTATTGATATTGAAAGAAACTTTAAAGATACAAAAGCTTTATACGCGGGAAGTTGTTTGTTATGTAATAATTGTACGAGGACAAATAATAGTCCTTGTATAAAACAAGATAAAATGAGATATTCACTTGAAGCATTAGGTTTTCAAGTTAGTGGAATATGTGAGATGTTTAATGACAAAATATTGTGGAGTAGTGATAAGCTTCCAGAGTATTTGATGTTTGTAGGAGCAGTACTAAGCAAAGGTAAATTGGATAGTGAATTAATAAAAGCTTATATAAAAACAGGCAGATAAAAAAAGTACATCCTATAAGTAATTATGAAGTTTTTACGATACCTATAGTGATGTACTTTTAATTTTATTTTTTCACATCTACATCATTATTATCTTTAATAGAATCTCTATATTCAATAATAGCTTTAGCTATAGCATTAGCACACTCATCTTTACCCTTTTCTGATTTCAAAAATATAGTATCATCAGTGTTGCTTAAATAACCTAGTTCAATAAGTACAGCTGTAGTATTTGTATTTTCTAAAACATGAAGTTTATTATCTGATTTATATTTCAAACCTCTGTTTTTAGTAAAATTAATCATACTAAGATTATCACTTATTTTTTTTGCTAATTTTTCATCTTCGGTATCCTTAAACTCACACCAGACTTCAGTGCCCTTAATAGAGGATGAGTTTTTATAATAATTACAATGAATTGATATAAAAACATCTGCATTACTCGTATTAGATATCTCACATCTTCCCTTCAAAGAATCGAGTTGGGTTGTCCAAGGAATATCGTCATTAGTGCGGGTATATATAACGTTTATACCATTGTCTTTTAATACTTTTCCTACCAAAAGAGATACATCCAAGACTATATCTTTTTCAAAAACATTGAAGGTCTTAGAATCAGCTCCACTGTCAAAGTCACCGTGCCCCGGATCTATGCAAACGGTAAATACATCTTCACCTGTCAATGAATTATTAACTGATGTTTTACTAACTACATTAGCTTCAGAGTTATTATTACAACTTCTGATTACTAAAAAACAACTTACTATAATTAAAACAAATAATAAACTAAAAAAGCGTCGTCGTCGTTTCATCATAGCTTTCCTACGTTTTTTTCTTAAGTAAAGCTTATATTTTTCTTCAGAACTAAGTTGATTATATTCCATAAAATTATCTCTCCCGTAATACATTTTATATTAATAGCTAGATTTTACTCAGTTTGAGTATAAATACAAAGCTGTTTACGTAAAATTATGAATAAATTTATTATATAGCTATTTTAATACTATTATTGTATTTTAAGTATATATATAAAGTATATATTATTTGTAAACAAGTTGTAAAATAGTATTTAATTATTTATTGTTAAAAATTTGATGAATTTTAAAATTTGTATCTGAGGTATAGAATTATTTAATTAAAATCTAACCTATTGAAACTAATAGGGAGTTATATTATAATATTTGTAGAAAATTATAACAAAAATAATAAAACAAGTAAATCAAAAAATTATTAATTATTTTTAATATGCAATAAAAATAAAAGAAATTGAGTATTGAATATGGTGTTGTACAAAGTATAATGCAAGTTGTTTTTATAAAAAACTATACTAATTTTTAAATGGAGGAAGATTAATAGATGCGCAGAGCAATAATCTGTATATTTATAGGATTGATTGTTATATTTGCCGGTGTTCAAATATACAATCATTTTGAAGAATACAATTCTTTCAAAAACAAAAAAATTAAAATTCTCAAACAAATAACAACTAATGGAAAGAGCTATATGGACAGGTCAACAGGAAACAGAGAGTTTACTATTTTAAGTAAAGAAGATAGAGAAATAATTATTCATGCAATAGAAAATGCAAAACCATTCCGTAAAGATATTATGCTAAAAACATCTGATATTCTTATAATAATTGGAGATGCTAGACTAGCATATAACAAACCATTTATTATTTTTGATGAAGAGCCGCAAAAGTTATATAAGCTTAACAAAAAAGATATACTTAAAGTTGATAAACTGCTTTTAAGGTTAGAAGAAGATTATAATAAAAAGCAATGATTTGAACACAAGAAAACGTATAAGAGATAGTAAATATACAGTTGAAGAAAATATAAAGAGTATTTTATAAAGATTTTTAAGGTTATCTTATTTGAAAACATAACGAATATTAAAATTTATCCACAATTTCAAAAGTTTTTGACTTCCCAATGTATTATAAAAAAGCTTATATCATAAGATACAAGCTTTTTATGAACAGTTATTATTTAACAGCATCCATCAATATCCTAGCCATTTGTACACCAGAACATGATGCCATCATCAAGCCTCTAGTTAATCCACATCCATCACCAAGGAAATGTAGATTTTTTATATTTGCTTTAAATTCTTTATCTATAGTTACTTTATTAGAGTAAAATTTGATTTCAGGTCCGTATAACAGTGTTTCAGTACTAGCTATACCAGGAACAATAACATCCATAGCTTTTATAAAGTTTATAATATTTGTCATAGGTCTGTATGGTATTGCAGATGTAAGATCACCAGGAACTGCATCAGTTAATGTTGGTTTAACATTAGATCTGTGTAGTTCTTTTTCCCAAGTCCTTTTTCCATCTAGTATATCTCCAAAACGTTGTACTAGTATTTTGTTGTTACCTAACATGTTCAAAAGTTCCGCTACCTTTTTACCATATTCAATTGGTTGGTTAAAAGGATACCTAAAATTATGAGAGCTCAATATAGCAAGGTTTGTATTCATGCTTTTTTTCTCTTTATAAGAGTGGCCATTAACAATAGAAAGCTGGTTATCATATCTTTCCTCAGAAACAAAACCACCCGGATTTTGGCAAAATGTTCTAACTTTATCTTTAAATGGATTAGGATACCCTATTAGTTTTCCCTCATAAAGAACATTATTTATTTGCTCCATAATTTCATTTCTTACTTCAACTCTTACTCCAATATCAACAGTACCTGCACTATGTTCTATGCCATGTTTTATACACATTTGCTTTAACCAATCAGCACCTTTTCTTCCAACACATAAAATGACTTTATTACCATAAACTATTTCAGATTTATCAGTATTACCTTTAACAAAATCATAAGAACTAAGGAGCTCAATTCCTTTTATCTCATTATCTTTAATTATTAAATCTTTAACATAAGTAGTATCTCTTAATTCTACACCCTCAGCAATAATATAATCTTGAATTTTTCTATATATTTCTTGAGATTTTTCAGTACCTAAATGTCTGATTGGACAATCAATTAATTTAAGTCCTGCTTTTATTGCTTTTCTTCTTATTTCTTGAACCATTGTACTTTCAACTAAACCGTTTACTTCAGTGTCAGCGCCAAATTTTAAGTATATATTATCTACATAATCTATCAAGTTTTTTGTATTATCATAGCCTAGATATTCAGGTAAAATTCCACCGACTTCAGGACTTAAACTTAACTTTCCATCTGAAAATGCTCCTGCTCCTGAAACACCAGCTGTAATATTACAGTAAGGTTTGCAATCTACACATTCGTGTGTTACTTCTTTAGGACAATTTCTATTTTCTACTTTTTTTCCTTTTTCTATTAATAATATTTTTTTATCTTTATTTAGGTTAACTAATTCCAATGCTGTAAATAAGCCAGCAGGACCAGCACCTACTATAATAACATCATAGTTCATTATAAAACCTCCTTAGTAGAAAACACATTAATACATAATAATTATACCACAAAATACGAATAATTCAAAGAAATACATCAACAACATTCGATTTTAAGACGTGAAACACATTATATATTACAAAAATTCACATATATAATTCGGACATTTACATAAATGTTTAAAATATATATTAAACAAACAAATATCGACATAATAATTAAAAATATGATATATTTATTAGTAAATTAGACATCATAAAAAAGGTGGTGTTTTTATGAAAAGAAAAGAAAAAATTTACAATGAAATAAAGGTATTATCGAGTAAAATAACAAAACAAGATTTGCAATATAATTTAAATATTGGAACTTCAGCACAAGAAATTAGTGATAAATTAAAAATTGCTAGAAATGCTGTAAGTCAAGAATTAAACACATTAAATAAAGAGTATAGACTTATAAAAATCAAATCAAGACCAGTTCTGTTTATTGATACAGATAGTTTCGAAAATCTATTAGAATGTAAAATAAGAAAGTGTGATTATGAAGTTAAATCATTTGAACGTCTCAAAAATAAGTACTTAACTACATCTATTAGTGAAGCGGAAACAAAGACTAAAACAGAGGAAGATCCATTTAATAGATTAATAGGCAACAATAAAAGTTTAAAGGAAGCTATTGATAAAGCTAAATCAGCTGTTTTGTATCCACCAAATGGACTACATGTGTTATTGACAGGTGCATCAGGTGTTGGAAAAACTTTTTTTGCAGAGGTTATGCATCAATACTATGAAAATTATAAACATTCTCAGACTTCAATTCCTTTTGTGTATTTTAATTGTTCCGAGTATTATAACAATCCAGAGTTATTAACAGGGCAACTTTTTGGATATACAAAAGGAGCTTTTACAGGAGCAACAGCAGATAAAGAAGGGTTAATACAAAAGGCAGATGGAGGGTTTTTGTTTCTAGATGAAATACATAGACTTCCCGCCGAAGGACAGGAAAAACTGTTTTCTATACTTGATAAAAATCAATATAGAAAACTAGGAGCTTCAGGAAACCTAAACAAGGTTAATATTAGATTAATAGGAGCTACAACATGCGATGTCAACTCATCCTTATTAAGAACATTTTTAAGGAGAATTCAAGTAGTAATAGAAATTCCTAAGTTATCTAATAGAACGCCTAAAGAAAGATTAGAGATAATATTGAAATTTTTACAGCACGAAAGTATTAAAACTGGATTAAAAATTAAATTGTCATATGAATTTGCATATTACTTGATGACACATGAGTTTGAAGGAAATATAGGTGAACTTAAAAGTGAAATACAATACAAATGTGCACAAGCATTCCTAAATGTAATGACAAAAGGATATGAGTATATAATACTGGATGACACTTTTGTGACAGAAAAGAATATATATGATGATTTAAAAGTAAAAAAATTACTTGATGCATTATTTAACAGATTGGAATATACAGATATAACACCAGAAAGTAATTATATATTTGAAAAAGAATTAAATTTACAAGATAATGACAGTAACGGTATCAATTTTTATTCTTTGCTTACAAAAGAATATAATGCATTGAGAGAGAAAGATTTATCATATATTGAAAGCAGATTATTATTAGAGAATAAAATTCAGACATTGTTTCAATATACTTTTTATTATAAAATTCAAGAAAATAAAAACAATGAACTATCTAGAAAACTAATAGATGGTCCAATGACAGGAAAGATAAATAAGATAATAAACAAAATTGAAGAAATAACACACATAGAATTTGATGATGCAACTAAAAACAATTTTTATCTTCACATATATACTTTTTTATCATATGTAAGAAACGGAGAAAGTACACCGGTTTACAACACATCATATATAGTTAAGAATTATAAAAAAGAGTATGATGAAGCAAAAGTGATATGCACATATATGAGTGATGTATTTAGAGTTTCATGTCCAAAGAGTGAGCTTATATTTATCACATTATTTTTAAATGCATTATATAATAGCAATCCAATTAAAAATGAGAATAGAAACTGCGGTGTTGTCATAATTGCACATGGAAATACAACTGCATCAAGTATGGCTGGTTTTGCAAATACCTTATTTAAAACAGAAATAATTCAGCCAATAGATATGCCTTTAGAGCAGTCTATTAGCGATACATTAGATAAACTCATAGAATTAATAAAAGATAAGAAATATGAAGAAATGATATTATTAGTAGATATGGGATCGTTAGTTTCTTTTGGCCAAGTTATTGAAAAAAATTTAGGAGTAAAAAATATAGTTATAAAGAATATAACGACAGAAGTATTGTTGGAAATAACAAGGAAAGTTGTATATGACTTAAAACCGCTTAATGGTTCAATTTTTTAAAGAAATATCTAATAAACAAGTGCTTTTAGTTGAATCAACTAATGCAATTAATAAAAATACTAAAGTATTAATAACATCATGTATAACAGGAATAGGTACAGCTAATAAAATAAAAAAATTGATAGAAAATACATTCAAGGATTTTCTGCCTCAGGATTTTAAAATTGAGTCAAAAGAATACCATCTAATAGATACTCAGGAAAAACTATTAAAACAAATAAAAGATGACGAAGAGATAGTAGGGATTATAGGGACCTTTAATATTAATGTATTTGATATTCCATTTATATCACTAGAAGAGTTATTTTCAGAAAATGGTATTGATCTTCTAATGGATATTATTGGCATAAGAGAGCAGTTAAATAATTTTGAGGGTAGTTTAAAAGAAATAACTGACAAGTTTGTTAGTTCTATTACATTACAAAGTATAATAGACTATTTAACAATACTAAATCCTAATAGAATATTATCTGAAGTTGAAGAAGCATTAACTTTAATAAGCGAAAAATTAAGAATCAATATATCAAAGCAAATAAGGTTAAGATTTTTAATACATTGCTGCTGTATGGTAGAAAGAATAATAATAAATAAAATTCCAATAGAATATGAGATAAAAAAATATGATAATGTAATAAAAGAAGCTTTTTCTGTAATAAAACTGTCATTTTCTAAAATAGAAAACAACTATGGGATAGAATTATCTAATAGGGAAATCGCTTGTATTTATGAGCTTTTATATCAAAAAACACCTTAGGGTGTTTTTTTTATGACACAAATTTGGCATGTTAATTGCGATATACATAAGTACTTGAAAGGAGGTGGCATAATTGTCCACAGAGAATGCAGAAATATTACTTTTAACCCATGGTGGATGGGGTGAAAAACTTATAGAGAGTATGAAAATGATTCTAGGAGATACTCCTAGAGTTTCTGAAATTGCATTGACTGCGAATGAAACTTTTCAAGAATTCTATGAAAAAGTTGAAAATAAAGTATCTCAATTGGCTGATAATTCCGTTATAATGACAGATTTATATGGAGGAACTACATCTAATGTATCAGCAAAATTAAGTCAGTTGTATAAAATAAGAGTTATTTCAGGGTTAAATGCACCAATGCTACTAGAAGCAATTTCTTCTATAGATAGCTTAGAAAGTGAAGAAACAATAGAAAGAATAGTTTCTTCTGCGCAAAATGGATGTAAGGATGTAATTAAATTATTAGAAAAAGCAATGAATAAAAATTAAAAAATAAAAGGAGGAAGCAATATGGCAGAAATAGTGCTTTGTAGAATTGACAGCCGTTTAATTCATGGGCAAGTTGTTACCAAATGGGTAAATCAAGCAGGAGCTAATAGAATAATTGTAATTAGTGATATGCTTGCTAGTGACCCATTCATGAAAAATGTGTACTTAATGGCAGCACCACCAAATGTAAAAGTAGATTGTTATGGAATAAATGAAGCATGTGAAGAATGGAAATCAGATAAGTTTGGATTAGGTAATGTATTGATACTTTTTGGTGATTTAAAATCATTAAAACTGGCTTGGGAAAAAGGATTTAGCGTTGAAAGAATTCAAGTTGGTGGTTTGGGTGGAGGACCTAACAGAAAAACTGTTTTTCAAAATATTACTCTTGATGATGCTGATGTAAAAAGGTTAGAGGAACTTGATGGGAAAAATGTTGAAATATATTTTCAAACAATACCTGAAGACAAGCCTCAGCCTTTAAAAGACATATTAAAAAAATATAAATAATAGGAGGTTTTATTATGGGATCATTAGGTATCGCTATTTGTATGGGCTTATACTATTGGTTTGCTAGATTAAGATTTGGTTATACTTTTTCTGGAATGTTAATACAACCAGTATGTGTAGCTGTAGTAGTTGGACTGTTATTTGGAGACATGGCTGGGGCTATGATAATAGGTGCTGGAGTTCAATTAGTGTACTTAGGGGTTACATCTACACCGGGTGGAAATGTTCCTTCAGACCCTGCTTTAGCAGCTTGTATAGCTATACCAATAGCACTGCAAACAGGATTAGAACCAAATATGGCAGTAGCATTAGCTGTTCCATTTGGAATATTAGGAGTATTTGTAGATCAATTAAGACGTACTACAAACGCTTTCTGGGTTCATATGGCTGATAAACATGCCGAAGAAGCAAATACTAAAGGAATTTATAGATGTGCATTTTTATACCCTGCAATATTAGGTTTTATTATTCGTTTTCCAATAGTATTTATATCAACTTATTATGGAGAAGCTGTAGTAAATAAAATACTAGCTATATTACCAGTTTGGTTAACACATTCATTTGAAATAATGGGTGGTATATTACCAGCACTAGGTTTTGCAATTACAATTATGGTTATAGGTAAAAAACGTCTTATTCCGTTCTTTATCATGGGTTTTTTTGCAGTAAAATTCTTAAATATAAATGTTATGGCAGCAGCAATATTTGGTACATGTTTAGCATTATTGTATAGAGGAACAGCAAATAAAGGAGGTGCAGAAGCATAATGCCAGATAAAATAACTAAAAAAGATATACGAAAAGTATGGTTAACATATTATCTTGGAGCAGAATTGTCAAACTCCTATGAACGTTTGCAAAGTTTAATATTTTGTTCAAGTATGATTCCTGTACTAAAAAAACTTTATACTACTAAGCAAGAGTTAAGTGAAGCACTAAAGAGACATTTAGACTTTTTTAATACTGAAGGTATATTTGGAACAATTATACATGGTATAACAATAGCTATGGAAGAACAGAAAGCAAGTGGTGAAAATGTTCCTGATGCAGCTATTACAGGTATCAAAACAGGTTTAATGGGACCGGTTGCAGGTATGGGAGATTCAATAGTATGGGCAGGTATTATGCCATTAATTATAGCTATATTCTTACCTTTTGCAACACAAGGAAGTGCTATGGGAGGTATAATGCCATTAGTGACATACACAGCAGTAACAATGATAATAAGTTACGGATTATGTATAAAAGGATATTCTTTAGGTAGAGAATCAATATTAAGTTTACTTCAGGACGGAAGAGTCAAGGAGTTAATAACAGGTGCCAGTATACTAGGTCTATTCATGATGGGTGCACTATCAGCAAGTTATATAAACATCTCTACACCTCTTGAAATAAATTTATTGGAGGGCAGTCCAATAGTCATTCAAGATATCTTAGACTCAATGGCACCAGGATTATTACCCCTAGCAGCAGTGTTTGGTATATATTGGTTTTTAAAGAAAAAAGGTCCGCGTTACAATATTATTTTAACATCAATTATAGTAATTAGTATAGTATGTTCTTTATTAGGAATTTTATAACAAGGTGAAAGATAGTCCCATTTTTATAGGCGCGGGTACCGATTAGATTTAATAGGAGTGTGCAATTTTTTGTTTTATTGAAACGGTGTGCTGCAATTAATATGTAATTGCTTCGGTTGTTATAAAGTTATATTAATAAGAAAATGGGAGTTTATTCTCCTTTTTTCTTGTTAGGAGGTTAATATATGAGTATATATGAATCAATAGATTTAAGAAAAGTTATTAATGCAAGTGGTAAGATGACAATATTAGGAGTTTCTACACCAGCAGATGAAGTATCACAAAGCGTATACGAGGCTTCCAGAGATTTTGTTGTAATAGATGAACTTATGAAAAGAGCAGGGGAGCTTATATCAGATCATACTGGTGCAGAGGCTAGTTGTATAACTTTAGGAGCATCATCAGGCATAGCAATATCTACCGCAGCTGCTATAACAAAAGGTAAAATTTCTTTGGTTGAAAAATTACCAGATAGCACAGGTTTAAAAAATGAAATAATAATTCAAAAAGGACATTGTGTAAATTTTGGAGCTTCAATAACTCAAATGATTAAGATTGGTGGAGGAAAAATCATAGAGGTTGGATGTGCTAATAAAGTAGAAATAGACCATATAAAAGAGGCAATAACTGATAACACTGCAGTACTTTTTTATGTCAAATCCCATCATGCAGTTCAAAAGGGCATGGTTTCATTAGATGATATGATTAAAATAGGACAGGAGTTTAATCTACCGATAATAGTAGATGCAGCAGCAGAAGAAGATTTGAAAAAATATGTTAGATTGGGTGCAGATATGGTTATATACAGTGGAGCAAAAGCCATAGAAGGACCTACATCTGGTTTTATTACAGGTAAAAAACACTGGATAGATGCTTGCTACAAACAGTACAAAGGAATTGGACGAACAATGAAAATCAGTAAAGAAAGCATAATGGGATTAATAAAAGCATTGGAATTGTATGAGAAAAAAGATAACAAAGCACTATGTGAAAAGCAGATAAAAATTGTCGAGTATTTAAAAAACGAAGTAAGTAAAATAGATGGGCTAACAGCTGACATAGAGCAAGATGAAGCGGGTAGAGAAATTTTCAGATTGAAAGTAAAAGTAAACAATGATATTTTAGGATTCGATGCAAGAGCTTTAATAAAGGAATTAGAAAATGGTAATCCAGCAATATACACAAGGAACTATTATTCTAACTTAGGTTATATACATTTTGATCCAAGACCTCTTCATCAAGGAGAAGAAGAATTATTATTAGATAGATTAAAAGAAGCGGTAAATTATTTGAAGGAGGCAAAATAACTATGGATTTTGAACGTTTTAATTTTTATAAAGGGAAAGTAGCAGTTAATTATTTAGCTAAAGATGCAGACAATGCAAAGGAAGTATTTGATGCAATGGATGGGAATACTGTCATTGGATTATTATCTAAAAATTTTGATACAGTAGAAGAAGCAGTAGAAGAAGGGAAAAAATATTTAGAAAAAATTCCGGTGATATCAATTGGATTAGGAGCAGGAGATCCAAAACAATGGAAGGTAGTAGCAGAGATAGCTTCAAAACTTGATCCAGGTCATGCTAATCAAGTATATACAGCTGCAGGATATACAGCAGGAGTATTAAATGCTAGTGGATGCAATAATACCTTTGTAAATGCACTTATTAGTCCAACAGGTGTAGTTGGTAAAGTTAAAATATCAACAGGACCAGAAAGCTCTAATATGGAAGATGCAGTTGTAGATGTAAAAACAGCTATAACTATGTTAAAAGAGATTGGAGTTAAGTCAGTTAAATTTTTTCACATGAAAGGAATAAAGCATATAGATGAACTTAAAGCTGTTGCAGAGGCTTGTGCTGAATTAGATATGCCAGTTATAGAACCAACTGGAGGAATAGATGCTAGCAATGTTTATAAAATAGTTAAAGTTTGCTTAGATGCAGGATGTAATAAAATAATACCTCATGTATATACATCTGTTATTGATAAAGAAACTGGATTAACTTCTGTAGATATGGTAAAAGAAGTTTACAATGAAATTAAGAAGCTTTTTTAATTATATAAATATTTAGACAATTTCGCAAAATAAAGTGATAATTCGTTGACAAGTGACAATAATCTGCTATAATGAATATTAATATATTTATAAACAGTGAATTTGATGGAGGATATTAAAAATGTTAGAGCTTAATAGAAAGAATAGTTCAGTACAATTTTATACATTTTTTAACTGGGGTTATTATTTTAACGCTGGTTGTTTGTATTGCAAAAAAATTAAACTAATTCTTTCTAATGAGGTATAACTTAAATTATAATATCTACACATTTATATAAGTGTAAAAAAAGACTCATTAGAAGAGTCTTTTTTTTATGTGTGCCCAGCATGGGCATAATCTATAGGGTGAAAGTCCCGAACACCGAAGGTGATTAGGTGTTAGCCAAGAGCAAGGGTGTCCACCGTGAGGTGGAATCTGAAGGAAGCTGGAGGCAAATTTCCGGTCTGAGGAATACGAATCACATATGAGGCTGAATATAGTTGGATGAGTTTGCATAACAAAACAA